>CAZRPQ010000304.1:0-3689 GCA_964601725.1 uncultured Salinivenus sp.
CCGCTATCTCAATCCCGATGTCGCCGGTGTGGTCGATCTCGCGGAACCAGTCGGGAGCGTCGGTGGCCATGGGGGAGAGCGTCTGAAGATCGCGTCGTGGATCGTGCATTCGTACAGGTCGGAGGAGCGTGGTGTCCACACTGAGCGAACGCCTGTCGGTCGTCAGGGAAGAAGACCGCGCATGACACTTCGTGCGAGCGTTCAGCCCGCGACCGACTGCCGCGGAAGGAGGGCGGTTAGCAACAAAAGGCCTCCCCACGTCCCAAGAGCGAGGGCCAGCTGGCCGGAGAGAACCGGCAAAAAGACCAGTACGCCTTCCAGGCTGCGACCGTACCAGAGGCCCAGTGCCAGCAGGCCCGCGACGAGCGCCCGAAGAATGCGTCCCCAACGCCCCCGTCCGGACAGTGGGGCGAACGCACGTCCGCCGCGGAGCCAGTCACTCCCGATTCGCCACGCCTCCCATCCGGCCCCCAGCCAGAGAAGAATGAGGAGAGCCCGACCAGTCCCTCCGTTTCGACCGTCTGGGCGTTTCGGGGATGGGAGAAGAACGCCCACACGCACATACGCCCACACTCAATCTCCACACATTCGAGCAGTCCTGATGGCTGTTGCGAAGGCAATGACTATTTGCAAACGTCCTCACGCATCGGTAGTCCCTCAGAACGGAGTCAGAGCGGTAATGTAGAGCCCGCCGCCCTCCTTCCCGAGGGCATAGTCGAGCCGGAGGTGCGTGCCTTCGTCGGTGAGCCGGTAGCGGAGCCCGGCGCCGCCCGCCCCCTCCAGGCCCTCCGTCCCGACGGCCTCAAGGCGGGGCGCCACGGCGCCGGCCCCGGCGAACACGGCCCCGTTGAAGCGGCCCCAGAGCGGAAACCGCCACTCGCCCTGCACGGCCGCAAACACGTCGTCCCGGAAGCGGCCTTCCCGGTAGCCGCGCAGCTGGCGCGGCCCGCCCAGGCGAGGCAGGATCGTGAAGGGGGCGGTGCCGGACACGGCCTCCCCGTAGCCCTGCAGACCAATCACATGGTTTCCCACCGGCACGTAGTACCGGGCGTCGACGACGGCCCGCGTGAAGACGAAGTCGCTTCCCAGCGCCCCACTGTGGGGCACCACAGAGGCGGTCACGTACGTCCCCCGGTGCGGGTAAAAGAGACGGTCCCGCGTGTCGCGGGTCACAACGAGGCCGAGCCCCAGCGTGGTGCCGCCCTCGGCGCCCGGAACGGCAGCGCCACTCAGGCGGCCGTCCGCCTCAACCTCCGTGATTGCCTCTTCCCGAACCCGCCCGCGCAGGCCGATCCGCAGGCCCGGCGCGACCCGCTGTTCGGCCTGCAGAACGGCGTCCACGTACCGGCTCGTGAAATCCTCCTCCTGCGCTTCGTTCGTGCCCGGCCCGAGTCCGTAAAAAACGTCGGGGTACTCATGGAGAGCGATGTCCGCGTAAAAGCGTTGCCGATCGCCGTTCCGGTAGAGTTCCGGGTTCAGATTCAACTGATACTGACCGCGCACGGTCGCGGAGGCATCGCCCGTCAGGCTCGAGGGCGGCCCCTCGGCGTCCGTCCGGAAGAAATACCCTCCGGCCCCGCCGCCGCCCAGGCCCGTTTCGGGCGTGTAGTAGAGCGTCGGGAAGGCGTACCAGTTTGAGGCGGCGTCGTCCGATGAGTCGGCCGGGGATTGGGCGCGGGCAGGCGCCACGGCAAGGCTTCCTGCGAGCAGCAGCAGGGCGCACCACCGGAGCGTCAAGGCCGCCGTCCGGCGGTCGAGGCGACATGGGAGCAAGGATCCACGCATGGCTCAGTCGGGAGAGTTGTCCGGTGGAGGATCGGGGTGGTATAGCGTGTCGGCGCCCCATCGCCAGAGGACCGCGAGCACGAGGACCGCCGTGAGGTACAGCTCGTAGGTGTAGACCGAGTCGGGCGCGTTCAGCAGTTCGCCGCTCACGTTGCCGGAGAAGTGGAAGAGGATCGCCCCGAGGACGCTCCGACCGGTGTTGTTGTAGATCCAGGTGTACAGCACGGCCGCCAGGAGGAGCGCCACGCCAAACCGGACGGGATCGGGCGCCCCGCCGGCCCGTGCGTAATAGCCCGTCATGAAGAAGAGCGGCCCGTGCCACGCAAACCAGGCGGCGCCGATGCCCAGGCTCGCCCCCAGCGCCCCGAGGCGCACCTGCAGTCGATCCAGCAGGTAGCCCCGCCAGCCGATCTCTTCGGGCAGGGGGCCGAGGAGCAGTACGAATCCGAGGTAGAGCCCCAGGTCGATGGGCTGGACGGCGAGGTCGGCGGCCTCCTGCAGGCGAAAGGGCGTGTCCGTGGCCCCCGTTGCGAGGGCGAGTCCCCCGGCGGCCAGCTTCAGCGCCGGGGAGAGCAGAAGCACGACGGCCCACCATCGGGCGGACAGGCGCCCCGGCTCGATCATCCGACGGCCCAGGTCGCGGAGGCCGCTGCGTCCCGCCACCCGCCACGTCATGAGAACGCCGCCGATCGGCAGGCCCAGCCCGCCCAGGACGAGAAGCGTGGTTCCCAGTGACGAATGCCACACGTCCACCCCCAGAACCACGATGACGCCCCAAAACACCCACGTCCAGCCGTGGGAGAACGCGAGAAAGCCCCACACGTCGGCCCATCCACGGGACGACCCACGGGCGGCCGTCGTGTTGGGCGGGGACGCCGAGTTGGGAATGGACATGGGATCGACGGGCGTCAGTGATCGGTCGAGCGCGCGATGGCTTCGCCCAGCCGGACGGCGTACTCGGCCATATCGTACGGGCCCAGGGCATTTACCTGCAGGGCGACGGCCACGTCGTGCTCGGGGTAGTACTCGAAGATCGACAGATACCCGGGCGACCAGCCCCGATGCCCGTAGGCCAGCCCCAGCCGGGTCGACCGGGTCGTCACGCCGAGGCCGTAGCGCACGTCCGGCCCGTAGCGGGCCTGCTGCGACGAGTCTTTCGGGATCGTGTTGAGAAGGGCGTCCCGATAGACGCCCGCGAGCGCCTCCCCTTCGTAGAGCGTCTTCCCCCACCGGGCCAGGTCCTGGGAGTTGGTGACGAGCCCGCCGCCGGTCCACTCGGTCACCGGGTTGAACACGAGTGCGCCGTCCATCGTCACCCTGGACGGGAGCCCGAACGGCGCGTCGTCGACGTTGTAGCCCGGCACCAGGCCCGGGGGATCGCGCCGGGTGGCCGGCGTCGTCAGCGTCAGCTCCAGCGGATCGAGAAGGCGGCGCCGGAGCACCTCGTAGTAGCTGCGTCCCGTCACCGCCTCGATGATGAGCCCCGCGAGGATGTAGTTCGTGTCGGAATAGTGGTAGCCCTCCCCCGGTGGAAAGAGCGGATCGGTGTCGAGCACGAACGGGACGATCTCCTCGGGCTCGAGAGCAGCCTCGGGGCCCTGCGTCTCCATTCGGTCCTGCATGGTTCGCCGGAACGGCTCGCTGTGGACGTGGTCGATGAGCCCGCTCTCGTGGCGAAGGAGGCGTCGCAGCGTGAGGCTGTCGCCATTGGGCAGCCGATCAAACCACGGGCGGTCCCCGAGCCAGCGGGCGATGGGGGCATCCAGGTCGAGCGCGTCCTCCTGGGCAAGCGACAGCACGACGGCCGCGGCGAACGACTTGCCCGTGCTCCCCGAGAGTATCCGCGCATCCGGCGTCATGCGGGTGCTGTCTTCCTGGTCGGCGACCCCGGTGGCGAAGGCCCG
>CAZRPQ010000305.1:0-3619 GCA_964601725.1 uncultured Salinivenus sp.
TCATCACGACCGAAGAACTGGTCGAAGATGCTGTCGACCTCGCGCTGCAGGTCGCGAAGCGTGCGGTTCGGGGTGCGGCGGGTAAGCTGCGTCATGGGTATCACCTCTTGGGATTGTGTTATTCAGAAGGGTTGCGAAGAGGGGGGACCGAAGCGTCTGTAACGTCCGATCCCGACGATCAATCCATTTTTCCGGAGAATCAAGATGCGTACCACCCGGATTCCGCCCCGATGTCCTCCGAAAATCCGGCAACCGAGTCTGCCGTCGTGGCAGGGGGGCTGTAGATTTGGCACTGGGATCGTCGAGGCTCTGCGGGCGGCGGAATGTCGCTACGCCTATTCACGGCAATCGCCTCTTGGCGACGACGGCCCGTCCGCGCCGGTCTACGGGGGCAGAGTTCCGGGGTCCCCAGGCCCCTGAGCGTCGCGTGGAGACACGAGGTCATCCCCCATGCGACGACCCATCATGCACAGCCTCAATCCACCAAAGACGGGGGAAGTCTCGTCCAGACGGAACGGAGGCCCTACTGTTAACACCAGAACAGGCCCTTCAGGTCATCGACGGCGTCCGGGCGGGTGGCAATCATGTACTGACAGCCCGGCTCAATCACCATATCCCCGTCCGCTAGGTGTTCGGTTCCAAGGTCGGTGATGACCGTTGCCTTCGCCGGTAAGTCCAACTCCGAGAGCGACTTTCCGGCGGCGGGCGCGTCAGGTTCAGCCTCAATCTCGACGACCTCGAACCGGGTGGAGAGGTCGATGACGGGCTGGATGGGGGCCCCAAACGCCCGGCCGATCGCTACGCGTGCACCAGCGCGCTCCGGGAAAACAAACGCCCCAACAGCGTCGGGATCTCCGGTGGCCCCGGGCGGACGGTGGCTCCGGGCCACGCGGCGTGCGTCAGGCGCGAGTTCAGCGGCCTGCTGGCAGATCTCAATGTTTATGGCCTCATCGTCCGTCAGTGCAAGGATGATGTCGGCCTCCCGGATGCCGACAGCCATCAAGGTAACTTCTTCTGTCGCATCGCCCTGCACGAAGGTGACATTGTCCCGTTCGTCTGAGTGAGCCCGCGTGATGCGCGGATCCTGTTCAATGATTGTAGCCTGGTGGCCGTAGGCCGCCATGAGTGCGGCCGATTCTCGCCCCACGCGGCCGCCTCCCGCTATGATTACACTGAGATCCCGATCGCGATAGTGTGATACACCCATGTTGGTCAGTCGGTACCTGCCTGTGAACCTTCAACGCGTCGCTTACGCATGATTCCTCACCCCCAATTTTTGTTTTCCCCAACCTCGACCGCGGGAAGGGCTGGGGAGCCTGCTTCGTGAACTGCAGGTAATCCGCGAGCGAGGTTTCAATAACAGTCGTTGACACCATTCCGCAATCCGATCTCCTTGAAGAAAGTTTGGGGCGACCGTTCCCCACTGGAGCAAAATATAACAGTTAATATACCATTCACAGAGGGAGGTATACCGGGTCGAGGCGAAGGGACAGCTCTCCCCCCCGTTCGTGCTGCTACGGGTCTCCTGATCTGACTCCGTATTCCTCACGGGATGCCACTGCGGCCTCAGAAGCGGTCCCGACCCCCCTCCTGTGATCAGAGGGACCGCTCAGAGGGGCCGCTGAGCCTCCATCGCTCGACGAGGCGTTTCACGTACGATTGCCGTGCTCGCCCCTCCGCATACGAATCATTCGAACTAGTTGGGAGGTAGGGTTGTAACGTCATTCGGACCCGAGAACATTGCCCCTCTGTCTGCTCACGAATCTCCGACCTCCACCATGAGAAAAGTTGGGCGAAACGATCCTTGTCACTGCGGCAGTGGAGTCAAATACAAATACTGCTGCCTCCAGAAAGATCAGGAAGAGGCAAATAAGTCCTCCACCCCCGGAAGCGGCACAACAGCGCCGTCACAGACATTGTCCACCACGGAGTCGCGGACCCTCTCGCCCGCGGAGAAGGCGTGGGACACCTTCGACACGTCTGACTACGAGGACCAGCAGGCCCTCGTCGACGAGATTACGGGGGATCCCGACCGGATGGACGCGGAAAACGCCTTCAACATGTTCAACCGTTTGTACTCCAAGGCCATCGAGCGGGGGGACTCGGGGTGGCTCATCTCCACGCTCAATCGCCTCGAACAGGAGCAGCCCGAGACGTACGCGGCCGAACTGCCATACCTGCTGGCGTATCATCTGCGGGCCGCGGCGGCCCTCGGACGGCTCGACACGGTGGCGGCGGAGCACGTTGACGACCTGGCAACGGTGGCTGCTCAGAACATCGACGAGTTCTATCCCTCCATCGAGTTGATCGCGTATCACAGTTCCCTCGCCCCGATCGCCGAGGCCATGCAGGACGCGTGGGACGCCGTTCGGGAACACGCCGACATCATGCCCTTCGCCAAAGACCGGTTCGCCAATGGCGTCATCGAGTACGCGATTCTCGCCCACTACGAACGCCACGGGACCGTCGACCTGGAGAACTCCGATCTGCAAGCGCTCATCGACCGGATCGACGCCACCGACCAGGGAGAGGTCGACACCGACTACGTGGAGCGCATCGCGGACCGCCTCTCCGGCCCCAACGACCAGTCCTGGCAGGTTCGCGAGGACCCCGCCGACAACATCCACTGGCTTACCGTAGACTTTATGTGTGCCGTGTCCGAGGAGACGGACGTCCCGCTCGGGCGGGCCCACCTCGCCCGCAGCAGCATCGAGAGCTGTCATCTGCAGCCCTACGAGGGTGCTGGGCTCATGGACACCGCGGACTTGCTGCACTTAACCCCGCAGAACGTCCGCAATCAGCTGGACGAGACCAGCAGTTTTACGTCCAGTCGCCCCCACCGGCGAGCGGCCTTCTTCGCCCTTTTGCCCCAATGGCTGGAGTTCCTCGAGGCCCGTCAACTCCTCTCTTCAGAGGCGGCCTCCTCAACGTACCGCAATCTCCGTTCGCTCCGCGACGGCGTCACCGACGCGCTGAGCCGCTTTTCCACCGATTCCTCCCTGGTGCGCGACGTCGAGGCCGCGTGGGAGGAGGCTTAAGGCCTCCTACTCTGTGTTCGCCGCCACGTCGATCACGACCGGCAGGTGATCGGAGGCCTGGTTCGTGTCGTTCGCCTGGAGCCCCGTGGTCGACAGGGTGGACTCGGACAGGGCGGGGGTGTACAGCACGAACTCGTGGGCCACCTCCAGCACGTGGTCGGTCACGAGCGCGTAGTCGAGACGACCCGGGGGAAACGAGCTTTCGGCGTCGACCCAGGTCGTGTGCATCGGCGTGGCCGTCTGCTGCGGCCTCGTGTCGAGGAGCGGCGAGTCGTCCCAGTCCGGCGCCGCGGGGGGGCCAAAGCGATCGGTGTTGATGATCTCGCCCGTCCGCAGCGTCCGGGCCTGCTGCGCACCGCCCACGAAGTTCATGTCGCCGAGGACGATGATGGGCGTCTCGGGGGCGACCTCGAAGGGGCCGTCGCCCTGTTTGGTGTCCCGGAGGAACGCCGCCACGCCGTCCACCACCCGCTGGCGCTGCGCGTTGCTGGAGGGCTCGCCGTCCTCCGGGCCGTAGTTGCAGCACGGCGGGTGCATGTTCACCACCACCAGTGGGCTGCCCAGGACATCCTCGGCGTCGA
>CAZRPQ010000306.1:0-1373 GCA_964601725.1 uncultured Salinivenus sp.
CTCTACCCCGTCACCGAGCGCTTCGGCCGCACGGTGATCCAGTTCCAGGACCACGACGGCCAGCCCTTAGAGCTCATCACGGGGGAGTCCGACATCGAGCCCTGGGCCGACGGCCCCGTGCCGGCCGAACACGCCCTGCGCGGATTCCATGGCGTTACCATTCACCCCCACAACGGGCAGCTCACGGCGGACGTTTTGGGACGAATGGGCTACGAGCAGGTCGACCACGAGCCCACGCCCCAGAACGGCGACTGGACCCGGTTCCGCGTGCCCGGCCCCGATCACGCCCAGTTCATTGATCTCTACAACGAGCCCAACATGCACGAGGGCCAGTGGGGCTACGGCACCGTGCACCACGTGGCATTCCGCGTGTCGGACGACGAGCACCAGATGGCCGTTCGGCAGCGGCTCCGGGACGCCGGCCACGACGTCACCACGATGAAGGACCGCAACTACTTCCACTCCGTCTATTTCCGGGAGCCGAACGGCGTCAACTTCGAGATCGCGACGGATCCGCCCGGGTTCCTCCACGACGAACCAGCCGACGAACTCGGCACCGAGCTGAAGTTGCCGCCCTTCCTCCGCGACCGGCGCGAGGAGGTGGAGGCACAGCTCGCGGACATCAGCGTGTAGACCGACAGGGGCGGACGGCCCTCCTCAACATACATCCCAATCAAAACGCCCACGGGTCCGATCGTTGTCGGGGCCGTGGGCATACTTATTCGGACCGGGCCAAAATACGAAACGCCAGTCCTGCGCGGGACTGGCGCTTTTTCTTTGCAACCATAACTGTTTATAACATAGCGAGAGCGACCCCCGGGTTTGCTTAACGAGAGAGCGAAAATATAGTAACGGAACGGGGGAGCATCACCCCTCGCCCACTGTGTTCGTCTCCCCATCCGCACCGACAGTCCACAGATTGGCGTCGCTCCCGGACGGCAGCGCGAGGCGGCAAAACATCGTGGCCCGTCCCGAATTCAAAGCGGGCAGATGCGTCGTCCCATCCCTGCGGTGGGGACGGCCTCGCTCCTGCCTTCTGCGTTCCCGCTTTCCTCTCATCCAATCCCCTCCCCCCATCATGGAAGAACTGGACGGTCCGGGCCCCGAATTCATGGCGGCCACCTCGATTGCACAGCTTGCCCCGCTCCTCTTCGACGCGGCCGACGACGTGGACAAGCTGGGCAGCGAGTCCGAGCACGTGGCCGTGGCCCAAGAAACGGTAGAGGCGTTCCTAGAGCGCCAGGATTTCGACCTTGACCGATCGGTGGCCACGGTGACCCGCGTGGAGGACGGCGTGAAGATCGAGTACGAGGACCGCGTCGTCACCATCACGTACGGCGACGGGTAGCAGCGGGCGACGGGTAGCAGCGGGC
>CAZRPQ010000306.1:1473-3596 GCA_964601725.1 uncultured Salinivenus sp.
GGCGACGGGTAGCAGCGGGCGACGGGTAGCAGCGGGCTACTGCTTGCGGAGCCGGAGCCCGCCACTGAAGGTTTCGAGCTCGATGCGGGGGCCGCCGTCCGCGGCAATTCGCCGTCCGTCCTCCGCCCGGAGGGCAAACTCGGATTCGAGGTCTCCGAAGACATCGTCCTCGGCCACCACCTCGAAGCCCGCGTCGGCCGGCAGGGATAGGGCCACGTTGCCCGAGAACGTCTCGAAGTGGCTATCGCCTGTGAGGGCGTCCATCCGGAGCTGGACATCGCCCGAGAAGGTTTCGAGCTGAACGGAGCCACGGAGGCTATCCCCCTCTACCCTGCCCGAAAACGTTTCGAGGTCGAGATTCCCCTCTACACCCCGCAGGGCAATGGTGGACGAGAAGGTTTCGAGGACGACGTCGCCCTGTAGGCCTTCGACCTTGACGTTCGAACTGAAATCGTCGACGCTAAGGGCGGCGGGACGGGGCATTTTGAGCACGACATGGACGGCCGGCCGGTCCACGTCGCCAATGTTAAACAGTCCCAGGAACTTCTGGCTATCCTCCACCTCATCGTAGTCTACCTCGATGGACAGGCGGCGGTCGCTCGCATCGAAGCGAAGGGCCGTATCGTCGACCAGCTCCGAGTCCTCACCCTCGATGCGGGCCTTTACCTCGACGCGGTCTTGGTCCCAGGCCGTCACGTCAACGCTGCCGGTGAAGGTGTCCAGTTCCACCTGTCCGTCGCGGTCGAGCGGGAAGGAGCGGGTGACTGTGCGGGTCGTCTGAGCGGAGACAGGGTCCACGAGGAGCCCCAATCCTACGCTCAGCAGGAAACCAAGGAGAAGGGTGCGTATGTGCGGCATGGGACAAGACACGGATTGGGAGAGAGCCGTCGGTGCTGTGGAAGTAGACAGGGGGACTCTCGAATCGGTTGCACCGACGGCCTCCCGTCCCGCGGAGTCCTGCCCCCCGTTCCTCATTCCTCTCGGATCAACGCGCGCCTGTCATGGCCCAGCCTCCCTACCTTCTCGCCGACACCACCTGGAAGACGGTCCGCAGCACGGACTATGACGTTGCCGTCCTGCCCTGGGGGTCGACGGAAGCCCACAACTACCACCTTCCCTACGCCACCGATACGGTGCAGTGCGACTACATCGCGGCCGAGTCGGCCCGCCGGGCCTGGGAGACCGGCACCCAGAGCCTCGTGCTGCCGACGGTTCCCTTTGGGGTGAACACCGGGCACCTCGATGTCCCCGGCACCATCAACATGCATGCAAGCACGCAAGCCGCCGTCCTGCACGACGTGGTCTCGTCGCTGACGCGGCAGGGCCTCTCCAAACTCGTGGTCCTGAACGGACACGGGGGCAACGACTTCGCCCCGCTTATTCGGGAGGTTCAGAATGACATCGACGACGCGTTTCTCTGCGCCGTCCGATGGTTCGAGATCGGGGACCAGTCGGCGCACTTCACGGAGCCGGGCGACCACGCCGGGGAGATGGAGACGAGCGTGATGATGCACGTGGCCCCCGAACTCGTGCAGCCGCTCTCGGAGGCGGGCGAGGGGCGGGCCCGCACGTTCCGAATCGAGGCACTGCGGGAAGACTGGGCGTGGGCTGAGCGGGAGTGGCCCCGCGTGACCGACGACACAGGGGTCGGCAATCCCGCCGATGCCGACGCGGGGAAGGGAGAGGCGTACCTGGAGCAGGTGACAGAAGCCATCGCCACCTTGCTCCGCGACCTGGCCGACGCCGACCTCGACGATCTTTACACCCCCCTTGACGACTGAACGCTACGCTTCCTGCGTCTCCACGGTCCCGATCGTGTAGCCCTCGATCTCGCTCGTGCGGAACCGAAAGACCGAGCCGCCGAGGTGAATGGCCTCGGCCCCCGTCATCACTTCCTGGACGGACATGTGCACAAACTCGCCGTCGCCCGGCGTCCCGACCTCGTCGAGCATGGCGGAGATGAGATCCCCCATCGCCCGAACAGCGTCGTCATCTTCGGCCTGCTCCTGGGCCATCTCCACCATGCGGGTCGTGTCGGCTTCGAAGGTGTCCCTCGCTACAATGTGCCCCGTAACCATGTTGCCGCTCACCACCAGGGTGACGGGACAGGCGGCCTGCTCCTC
>CAZRPQ010000307.1:0-3580 GCA_964601725.1 uncultured Salinivenus sp.
TTCAGGAAGCGGGACTCTCGGCGATTGGTGAGGTATCCCAACTCCACGAGGACCGACGGCATGGAGGCGCTCCACAGAACGTAGAACCCGGCCTGGTGTACTCCTCGGCTACGCCGCTTCACGCGGCGTTTGAACTGGTTCTGGACGATCGAGGCAAATTCTTCACTGAACTGCATGCTGGCGCTCAGGAAGAGCTCGCCCTTCACAAAAGCGTCCGCGTCGTACTCATCGTACCGATCCGGGTTCTCCTCGTACTGCCGAACAACGCTGTTTTCGCGCTTCATGACCTTGCGCGCCGCGTCGGTCTTGGAGCGGCCCAGAAAGTACGTCTCCGTCCCTTCGACGCCGGCGGACCGAGCCGCATTGACGTGGAGGGAAATGAAGAGATCGCCCCCGACTCTGTTGGCGAGGTGGCCCCGTTCTTCCAGCGCAATAAACCGGTCGTCCGTCCGGGTGTAGACCACCTCAAGGTCAAGTCGGTTCTCGACGTAGTCGCCCAGCTTGTGCGCTACGTCCAGTACGATGTTCTTCTCGTACAGGCCGTGGGCCACTGCCCCCGGATCCTTGCCCCCGTGTCCGGGATCGATGACCACCGTGTCGAGGCGCGAGTGCTCGCGCGAGACGCGGGCCATTGGGTCCAATTCCCCTGCGTTGCTCGTTTTCTCGTTTCCCCTCCTCGTCGTCGAGCTGCTGGCCGGGCCGGACGTAGAGGCTGGAGCGGACGTAGAGGAGGACCCATCGGCGACGGGCGCCGATTCCTCGTACGCCAGGTTCAGCAGGAGGTCGTCGGACGCCCCGTCGCGGTACGTTGTAGGAGACACTGAGTAGCTCTCGTCGAGGACGACCCGGAAAATCAGGTGGCCGTTCCGCTTCGTCGTCGTGTAGCGCTTTACGGGTCCCCCCGGCGGACGGTCCTGGTAGTCCTCGTGGAGAGAAGTATTGTAGAGCACCCACTTCAGCGTGTGCTCGTCGACCACCCGGAGCATGTACGCCTCGGGGCGGGCGGTCGTCTGGGCGCGCATCACGTAGCCCTGCCCGTCGGACCGGGCCGAGAAGGCCACCTCGGTTACGAGCACCGTGGCCTGGGCCGGTCCCGCGGCGAGGAGCAGAAGACCAGCCAGTCCCCACGACAGACACCGCCGAGCCATTTTCGCGTTCTGCCAGCTCCCATTGAGGCGGGCAATTGCAGCGGGAAACCAATCCATGAGCTCAGAAACACCAGAAGGAAAATGCACGCCGATACCGGCATTCGTTCCCGGTGCCCTTCAAGATGCAACGCAGCTCACTTAAAGTAAAGGATGAGGTAGCGAGGGCGATCGCATCTTGGCCTCCCAGCCCGCCGGTAGGTCATGGATTCGGACAAGAACAGGACCAGTCGACCCATTTCCTCCTTTTCAGGAAACTCGATTCATTGTTTCTTCGCTCGATTGGGCGGGGCTGCGTCCGTCCCAATCGGGCCTGAGCCTTCCCCCACGGGAGGTACAGCCCTACATCGGCGAGGGAGGCCATTTCTGCCGCTGTCGTCTCTCTTGAATAGGTCTAGTTCATTCCAGACGCGTGTCAAAGAATTACGGTTGACGCAGCACTAGGCCTGGACGATCAGCACGCAGATCTTCTGACAGGCAGCCGGACGGAAGAGGGGCGACGGAGATCCGGGCAACGCCTACCGCCCACGCGTGGAGTCGATGAGCTGTCGGAGGTGACGGTCGATCATGCGATCGCGCATCTGCTCCCGCTTCCGAAGGTTCTTCTTCAATTTGCGCATTTGCCGCTGCAGGCGTTTCATTTCGCGGCGCCGATTTTCTTGTTTGACTTCGAAGATGTCTTCGAGCAGGGCCCGAAGCGTGTCAATCTTTGCCCGACGCTCCGGCCCCTCCGGCAACAGACGCACCGTGCGCGCGAGGGCCTGAGCGTTCTGTTCCATCTGGCGCTCGCGCTGGAGGCGCTCGTACAGCTCGCGGCTCGATCGCTGTACCGCTTCAAGATACTCCCGGTGGTCCGCCTCGGGGCGAATGGAGCGCCCCTCCCCCGACGTTCGGGCGGGCGAGGCAGCTTTCTGAGGAGACGGCGATCGGGACGGCCCGTCGTGCAGGACGACGGAGCCTCGCTCCTCCCGCACTTCCTCCTCCGTCACGGGGGTCAGCCCCTCCTCCACGGCAAAGAGGCGGCCGTTGAGTTCGACGACCGGGCGCCGGATGCCCACAAACCGATACTGCGCACTGACGTCCTGCAGGTCTAGCCCGTCGGGCAACTGATCCGCTGAGAGGGGTCGTCCGTCGACGTAGACTGTGCCGTCCTGGATATTAAGGGTGCGGGTCTGCTGGGCCGACACGACCGGAACCAGCATCCCCCACAGAAGGGCCCCGAGGACGAGCCCCAGTGTGAGGCGGCACAACGGCTCCGGGCAACGCAGGGACATCATCGGCGTAGTGGCGAAGTGAGAATGGGACGCAAAAGGCGAAGCATTGAGGAATGGGAAGCGAGGGCGTCAGGGCCAACGCTGGTCGACTCGCTGGAGGCTTCCCCAGGTGTTGGGCCTACTCTGTGCCTGCAGCCGTTCGAGGCGACGATGAATGCGCACCAGCTCGTCACTTTCGTCCCACGCCGGCACCGCCTCGGCCCCGGCGCTCCGTTCCGCGGCGGCCGGGGCCGTCCGCTGGGCCGTCTCCTCAAGGCCGTCGGTGCTAGATCCCGCGGCCGACTCCTCAGGCGCACCAGGCACCTGCCACCACCCGAGGCCGATCAGAAGCAACAGGGCAAGTGCGGCGCCGACCGTCTGCAAGCGACGTGTCCGCGACCGGGTGGGAGACCGAGCCGGACGGTCTCCCTCCAACTGCGGTGGGGACGGTGAATTCTGCGCAGCCGACCGGGCCTCCTCCACAACGCGGTCCACAACGGCCGAATCGGGCCGGCGGGACGGGCGCTCGTCCAGGCGTTCTTTCACGTCGCGCAGGCGCTCGTACTCGCGGTACAGGGTCTCGTCCTCAGACAGTCGGCGCACAACTGCCGACCCGTCCACGTCGTCCTCGTCGTACAGGTACTGAATGAGGCGTAGCGAATCGTCCATAGGGGCGGAACCAGTCTTGTGAAACGAAAGGGACCGTGCTCAGGCCACCGACCCTCATGTGTCGAGCGTGCCGACGAGTGCGGTCTCGTTGGAGGCCTCCATCATCTTGCGCAGATTCTTGAGCGCATAGCGCATACGGCCGAGGGCCGTGTTGATGGACACATCCTGGAGCTCGGCAATCTCCCGGAAGGTGAGGTCCGTCTCTTGCCGCAGAAGCAGGACCTCCTGCTGCTCGGGCGCGAGTTGCTCGATGTGTTCGTCGAGCCATTCCCGCTGCTCGGCGCGGTGGAGCTGCTCGTCGGCGTAGGGCGAGTCGTCCTCAAGTGTGTCCCAGAACGAACGCCCGTCGTCCTCTTCGTGGGGCACTTCCTTCCACTTCTTTTGTCGCCGGGTATGGTCGATCGCCGCGTTGCGGGCGATGCTCATGACCCAACTCAGCCACTGCCCCTGCGGGTCGTAGGACCCGCGCTGGCCCTGCATGGCCTTGATCACGCGCTCGAAGGTCTCCTGAAA
>CAZRPQ010000308.1:0-3555 GCA_964601725.1 uncultured Salinivenus sp.
ACGCGGCCCACGGGGGGGAACGGGGCGGGCGCGAACCGCTCGTGCAGGCGGGCCGCGCCCTCAGCCGGCTCCTCGACGACGATCATGAGCGCCTGCAGTCCATCCTTCGGCGCGTGCTGTAGCTCAGCACAGAACTGTTGCGAGGTCGTAACTTTTGCGACGTTGTGGCGTTACACCCTGAGTCGTAGGTCCAACTCGTCTCTCCTTCTCGCTCCATGTCTGATTCTGCCTCGGGCGACGACGCGCCGTCCCGATTCGGAGTGGTCCGCGACGTGATCATCTTTCAGGCCAAGCTCTGGCTCGAAGGATTCAAGGATGTCGCCCTGATGCCCCTCTCGGCCGGCGCGGCCGCCATCGACTTTATCTTCGGAAGCTCCACGCTGTACTCGGTGATGAAGCTCGGCGACCGCTTCGAGCGATGGGTGCACCTCTACGCCGCGCTGGACGACGAGTCCGCGGAGGAAGAACCGGAAAGCAATCTCCGTTCGCTTGACCGTCTGTTGAACGAGGCGGCGGACGGGATTGAGAAGAACGCGACGAATGGTCGTTCGAAGGGCACCGACACTCCGCAGTCGAAATCCTGACTCGGAGAGCGCCTACGCCCGGTGCAGCCGGTCGGCGAGCCCGCGGAGGATCTGCATCACGGTGAGGGCGGCGAGACGGGCCGTCCGGTCGTCCACGTCGACCCGCGGATTCAGCTCCACGACGTCGACCGACGTGACCTGTGGACACCGTCCGGCCTGGTAGGCGGCGTGGAGCCACAGATCCTGGTCGAGCCCTCCGACCGCCGGGGCGCTCACGCCCGGGGCCTGCGCCTGATCCACCGCGTCGAGGTCGAACGTGACCATGGTGGGACGGGTGAGGAGGTCGTACAGCTCCGTGACCGTCTTGCGTGAGAGCGCCTCGGCCCAGAGAAGGTCTCCCTCGTGATCGTCGATGAACTGGAGATGAGCGGCAGCGGTGCTGTGGGGCTGGAGGCCGGCGACTGCGTAGTGCTGGCAGTGGCCGGACGGGTGCTCCAGGGCCTGCCGGAAGGAGGAGCCGGAGTGGGGCTTTCCAGCGTTCAGCGGGCGCACGTCCGGGTGGGCGTCCCAGTTGAGGATCGTGACGTCCGTCTCGGCCTCCACGTAGCCCAAAAAGTGCCCGTAGGCCGTCTCGTGCCCGCCGCCGAGGACGACCGGCACCGTGTCCCGTTGCAAATGCGGCGCGAGGGTGTCTCCAAGGGCAGCCTGATGCGCCGACAGCGACGTGTCCCCCACGAGGTTTCCTGCATCTCGGGTGTGATGAAGCACGTCGATGAGGGCGTCGCGGCGACGGGCGTCCGGGGTCATGCCATGGAGCCACTCCCGAAGTCGGTCGGGCGCTTCGGCTGCGCCGGGACGGCCGCCGTTCCGCACGACGCCCTCGTCGACCGGAAAGCCGAGAAGGACGGCGGAGAGGGGAGAAGCGTCCCCAAAAAAGTGACCAAGTCGCGGATCGTCGTCGCTGGTATCTGGCGGAGGGGCGGAAGGGGGCTGAAGGGTTGGCATCGGGCTGGGGGGGACGAAAGAACGTCGTGACTCACGCGGGCCAGCGGCGGCCCTGAACGTAGGTGGCGACGGCGGCGTTGGGGCGGACGTGGTAGAGCCAGTGGTTCAGGCTGGGGGCGTCGAGGAGCACGAAGTCGGCCTGCATGCCGGGGGCGAGGCTGCCGATCTCGTCGGACCGGTTGAGGGCCGCGGCGGCGTGCCGGGAGGCGCCGGCCAGCGCCTGGGCGGGCGTCATGCGCTGCAGGGTGCAGGCCAGCGTCAGGGCAAGGGGGAGGTGGTAGCTGGGGGCGGTGCCCGGGTTGAAGTCGGTAGCGACGGCGAGGGGGACGCCTGCCTTTTGGATCGCAGCGACCGGAAGCGGGTCTTCATTGAGGTAGAGGGTCGCGAGGGGGAGGCTCACGGCCACCACTCCGGCCCCGGCCATCGCGGCGATTCCCTCTTCGGAGACGTGCTCCAGATGATCGGCGGAGGCGGCACCCACCGCCGCGGCGAGCGCGGCCCCGTCCGTGTCCGACAGCTGATCGGCGTGGAGCTTGGGCGTGAGGCCGTGCCGGCGGGCCGTCCGGAAGAGGCGACGCGCCTCGTCGGGGCGGAACGCGCTTTCTTCGACAAAGGCGTCACAGAACTCTGCCAGCCCCTCGGCCGCCACCGAGGGAATCAGCGCGTCGCGGAGCAGCTCCAGATACGCCGCGCGATCGGCGTCGTACTCGGGGGGCACGGTGTGGGCGCCGAGGAACGTGGGGACGATGCGCAGCGGATGGGTCTCCTGTAGGCGGCGGTAGACGCGGAGTTGCTTGAGCTCGTCGGCCACGGTAAGGCCGTAGCCGCTTTTCGCCTCGACCGTCGTCACGCCCAGCTGCGCCATCGCCCGCAGGAACGACTGGGAGCGACCGTACAGCTCGTCTTCGCTCGCCGCGCGGGTCTGGCGGACCGTCTCCAGGATGCCCCCGCCAGCCTCAACGATGTCCTGGTAGCTCGTGCCCCCCAGCCGCGTCGCAAACTCGCCGGCCCGCCAGCCGGCAAAGGCAAGGTGCGTGTGGCAGTCGATAAGCCCGGGAATGACGAGCGCCCCCTTCGCGTCGTGCGCCGGGAGGTCGGCGTACTGATCGGGGAGGGCATCCGCCGGGCCAGCCCAGTCAATGGTGTCGTCGGTCCAGGCGAGTGCCGCGTCCGCGATCGTCCGCAGGTCCGTCGCATCGGCCGCAGCGGAGGGGGGCGGCGGGGTGACGAGGAGATCGATGTTGGTGAGGATGGGCATCGGAACGGCGAAGCGTTAGAGGCGAAGGGGCCAGAACCAGAAAATCGACGCCTGTCCGTAGCGGGTCCATTGCGTATTTCGTGTTGCGCATCGATAGGACTCTTACGCAACACGCAGTACGCAATACACGCTACTCCCTAACCATCGGCAGGTCCATCCCGCGCTCCTCGGCGGTTTCGATGGCGTCCTCGTAGCCCGCGTCCGCGTGGCGCATGACCCCTGACCCCGGATCGTTGGTGAGGACGCGGTCGAGCCGGTCGTAGGCTTCTTCCGAACCGTCGGCAACGCACACCATGCCGCCGTGGATGGAGTACCCGATCCCGACCCCGCCGCCATGGTGGAGCGAGACCCAGCTCGCGCCGGAGGCCGTGTTGAGCAGGGCATTGAGGAGGGGCCAGTCGGCGATGGCGTCCGAGCCGTCCTTCATGCTCTCCGTCTCGCGGTTGGGGGAGGCCACCGAGCCGGTGTCCAGATGGTCGCGGCCGATGACGAGGGGCGCGTCCACCTTGTCGTTTTCGACGAGCCAGTTGAAGCGGGCACCCATCTCGGCCCGCTCGCCGTACTCGAGCCAGCAGATCCGCGCCGGGAGGCCCTGGAACTGCACCTTCTCGCGCGCCTGCTCAATCCAGCGGTGCAAGGACGGCTTGTTCGGAAAGGCATCGAGCACCGCGTCGTCGGTGACAGCGATGTCCTCGGGGTTGCCCGAGAGCGCGGCCCAGCGGAAGGGCCCCGAGCCGCGGCAGAAGAGGGGCCGGATGAACGCGGGGA
>CAZRPQ010000309.1:0-3550 GCA_964601725.1 uncultured Salinivenus sp.
CAGCTGGTAATCCCATTTTCTCCCAAGTCCCCCGCAAAGACGCGGTCGCCCAGCATGACCCAAAGTCTGTTGACCTCTTCTCTGAAAGAACTGACCGTAAGCGTGTCCGCCCCCGCAACATCGGGCAGAAGTGACGAGCGACGGACGAACTGCCAGTCTTCAGGCGCCTGACCCGGGGTTTCAACCTGGAAGAAGCCCCTTTTCAAAAAGACAGTGATTCGGCCATTAATCGTGCTTACGATCTTGTATCCCTCAGGAAGGCCGGCCCGCTCTCCGTACCGCGTGGTGGCCGTGACCCGTCGCCCGTCGCTCGACAGTACAGCTCGGATGACGTCGCCCCCGGTCGTGCTCATCCAGAGCGTCCCGGCCTCCCCAGGGGCAAGCGACCGGATTTCTCCCTGAGTCCCCTCAATTGAGAAGGAGGTCCAACCATCTTGCGCCTGCCGCAGCCCCTTAAGACCTGTACGAGTCCCTGCATACACAATTTGTGTCCCCGCTGGACTGAAAAGGTCGTACGTGAACCCCCAATCGGCAATTCTCCGTTTGTCACGTCCATCGATCTTGTAGGCACCTTTATCCTGCGTAGCCACCAGGAGATCGCCCTCGGCGGACAGCATATCCCACACCAGGGGAAGATCTCCCCATCTCTCGAAGTACGCACTCCGCTCCCCAGGAACCTGATCCTCTTGTTCTTTGAGTACGTACAATCCGCTCCCCGTTGCCACGTATGTCGTGTCGTTGGGCTGATAAACGCTTCCCTGTACCGCTCCTTCGAGCCCCGTGCGTTCATCATGGAGAGTTAACGGAGTATTGAGATCGGCCCGAAATACCCCTCCATTGTTGAGCGCCGCCCAGAGCTGTCCCTCCCGGTCCGCGTACACGGAGTTCACGGTATTGTCGGGAAACTCCGACGACGTGTCCAGGACGCGCAGGACCTCCCCGTCGGCGTCGATGACGATGACACCACTCCTGAGCGTCGCCAGTGCGTACCGGTTCCCCGGGAGCCGGCATCCGTGGTACAGCTTATTTTCCCGCAAATAGGAGGTGATCTCGGGCGCGAAGGGGCGGAAGGTTGTTCCGTCGTACAGCAAAAGTCCTCTGTTCTGCGTGCCGACGAGTAGATCCCCGCTCGGATGGCGGTCCATCATGTAGATCGGCGTCTCGTGAAACATTTCTCCGCCCGGCACGAGCTCCAGCGAATCGCCCTCCATCCGGAGGAGCCCTCGACCGAAGTCGCGCACGTAGAGCGTGCCCCCGACGACGAATGACGTGTGGAATCCCTTCTCGCTCGACCAGACTCTCATTGACGAGCCATTCCACCGGAAGAGGTGCGCGTTCGACTGGTAGTATACCCCTTTCTCCGTCGTGTGCGTCCCCCACACGTCCTCGAAGTCGCGCTCGTCCTCGGGAATCTGCTCGTAGAGCGACGTGTAGCGGAGCACGCCCAGCGAGTCGGGACGCAGGTACCCAAAGTCCCCCTTCGCCCCCACAAAGATGAGGCTATCCCCCGCGAGGGAGCGCACGATCGTCCCCGTGGTCGTCGGGACGAGACGCCATCGCTCGCCGTCGTACTGCAGGACGCCGTTGTTATTCGCGACGTAGATCAGGCCCCGATCATCCTGGACGATGTCCCAGTTCTGCGGATCCTGCTGATACTCCGGCGGGGCGTAGTGCTCGCTCGGGAACGGGATGCCGCGCCCGTCTTGTCCCCCGGACTGCCCGGCGGCGACATGTGCGCCCGCGAGGAACAGGAGAGTGGTAATTTTTATCAGTTTTTGTGTCATAACTACCCGTTCTGCGAGAATGAGACTTGAAATCCCGCTAATTCACCCATATATTATGAATTGAATTTGTGTATCCAATTTCATGCCAACAACCCCGTAGCTTCATGGAACGCTCTCGCTCTACCACTATCGGTTCCTTCTTCACCGCCACCTTGCTCGCCGGCGCGATTTTGCTCGGGGGCTGCAGCGACAGCCTTACCGGCACGACCCCGCCCAACGCCGAGGAGAACACGACGATCCAGCAGAATGCACAGCACAATACGAATTCGATGGATGAAGACGGCGGTGGGGGAGATTCCGATCCGGCTGCCGGTCACAACACGTCCGACGAAGACTAACTTCCCGTCCATCGCCTGGTTTACTTTCTTCACACGCGTCTCCCCTCCACCATGATTGATTCCCCCACCTTCAAAGCCCTCACCTCGACGATTGCCACGTTCGCGGTCATCGTCGCCATCGGGGCCTTCACGAGCGCCATCGGCCAGGACACGGCGCCACGCGCGACGGCGCCGGCGCCGAACCCGTACGAGAACGTCGATTCGGAGGCCAACGCGGCGGCCCACAACCATCCGGGTCAGTCGGCCACAGTCTCCTCCGACGCCGCCCACAACACGCCGTAGTATTCGAAGAAGGACGACGCCCATCGCCGGAGAGGTTGGCACGGGAAAACGCCCGATCAGGACCTGGTCGGGCGTTTTCCTTTTTACGTGTGTGTTCTTTCATCCTTCGACACGCAAAATTCGGACCCTGGTTCGGTACGTTTGCGTTCTAGTGCCGCAGTTTCTTTCCCTCATTCTGCGACGCTGGTTCGGACCTCCCCGACGATCGATGCGCGCGAGCTACTGCGACGGCTATTACGTCCCTCTTCCGGAGGGCCATCCCTTCCCGATGGCGAAGTTTCCGGCCCTGCACCGCCTGCTTCGTCGGGAGGAACTGCTCGATGCAACCGACGTGGTCGCGCCTCGCCAGGCCGACTGGACTGACCTTCGCCGCGTTCATACGTCCGACTACCTGACCCGCCTTGCGGAGGGCACGCTCTCTGACAGTGCCGAGCGGCGCATGGGCCTTCCGTGGTCGGAGCGCCTCGTGTACCGCTCCCGGCTGGCCGTACAGGGCACCATCAACGCGGCCTTCATGGCCCTGACAGATGAGCTCGCGGCCAATCTTGCGGGCGGCACCCACCACGCCTTTCCCGGCCACGGCGAAGGGTTTTGCGTGCTCAACGACGTGGCCGTAGCCGTCCGGGTGCTCCAGGCGGCATGCTGGGTCCAGCGGGTCCTCATTATCGACCTGGACGTGCACCAGGGCAACGCCAACGCGGCGGTGTTTGCGGACGACGAGTCCGTATTCACCTTCTCGATGCACGGGGCCAAGAACTTTCCGTTCGAAAAACCGCCGTCCTCCCTCGACGTGCCCCTGGATGATGAGGCCGAAGATCAGACATATCTGGACACGCTGAAGACGTATCTCCCCCAGACGCTGGACGCTGTGCAGCCCGACCTCGTCTTTTACCTGGGGGGGATTGACGTGGCGGCCGACGATCGATTCGGGCGAATCTCGCTCACCCGCGAGGGCCTCCACGCCCGGGACGGATACGTGCTGGAGCAGATCCACGCCCGCAATCTTCCCGTCGTGCTTCTCCTCTCGGGCGGCTACGCCGAGACCCCCGAGGCCACCGCTGATCTGCACGCCATCATGCACCGGGAGGCGGCGCGGGTGTTTGAAGGGACCACGACCACCGTTTCCTGATCGGGGAATCGTCATTC
>CAZRPQ010000310.1:0-3490 GCA_964601725.1 uncultured Salinivenus sp.
CGCTCCATCGGCAAAAACACGAACTCCTGACTCATCCCTCGTGACTCACAACTCAGGACCCGTGACTCATGACTCACGAGTCCCAAAAATCCGATCCCCCGCGTCCCCCAGGCCCGGCCGGATGAAGGCATCGTCGTCGAGCTCACGGTCCAGCACCGCCGTTACGATGGGCACGTTCGGGTGCTCCTCGCGCAACTTCGCCACCCCCTCCGGCGCCGCCACGAGGCAAGCAAACGTAAAGTGCTCGCCCCCCTCCTCTTTCAGGTGATTGATGGCGAAGGTAGCGCTGCCCCCCGTCGCCAGCATCGGATCCACCACGAACACGTGCGCCGACTCGATGCCCGCCGGAATGTTGCTGTAGTAGTCGACGGGGCGGTAGGTCTCCTCGTCCCGCTGCATGCCGAGGTGGCCCACCCGCGCCTCCGGCACGTACCGCACGAAGCCGTCGACCATGCCGAGCCCGGCCCGCATGATGGGCACCACCATCACGTCCTCGGCAATCTCGTACCCGGCAGTGGACTCCAGCGGCGTCTCGATCTCGGTCTCTTCCAACTCAATGTCGCGCATCGCTTCGTAGGCCAGGATCGCCGCGGCGTCGGACACGGTCTTCCGAAACTGGCCGTGCGGCGTCTCGTCGCGACGCAGGATCGTCAGGTCGCGCTTGAGCAGCGGGTGGTCGACAACGGTGAGTTTTTCCATGGGATCGGTCGGGTGTGGTCGGCGAGGCAGAGACGAGGAGACGGCGGGCCGCTCCCGACCCGCCGTCCGCGTTTCCTATCCACGGTCGTCGCCCTCGGTCATGGCCATCCACGGCTCCCGCTCCAGGTAGTCGTCGGTGACCTCTTTGATCTCGTCCGTCAGCATGAGCACCGCGATCAGGTTCGGCACGATGACGATGCCAAGGGCGATGTCCCCGATGGTCCAGATGGTGGTGAGGGCCGTCACGGCGCCCGTAAAGTTCATGATCACGAAGACGACCTTGTAGGGGAAGATGGCCCGCTCGCCGAACAGGTAGTAGGCACAGCGATCCCCGTAATAGCTCCACGAGATGGAGGTCGAGATGGCGAAGAGCAACACGCTCAGGATGACGATGAACCCGCCCCAGTCGCCGAGCGGCGAGAGACCGCGCTCGAAGGCGAGTCGGGTGAGCGGGGCGCCGCTGCGCACCCCCTGCCCGTAGAGCACATCGTATTCGGTGCCATCGTCGGCCACCGCCACATTCTTGGTCGGGTAGAGCGTGCCCGTGAACGGATCCTGGAGATCTTCGGGGTCCTCGCACTCGTTTTCGCAGGAGGTGTAGAATCGGTTGACCACCGCCTGTCGCCAGGCAAACTGCGGGTCCTCGTCGGGATTCTCGATCTGCTGCTCCCCGTTCTCGATCCGAATTTCTTCAGGGACCTCCGTGTCGGGAAAGATGCCGCCCTCCCCCTGCACGCGGTACTCCACACTGTTGGAATCGAGGTTGAACGTGGTCGGAATCGGGTTGCCCCAGGCCCCGCTCACCAGAATGGCCAGGCACGTGAGCGTGACGACCGTGATCGTGTCAATGAAGGGCTCAAGCAGGGCCACGACGCCCTCGGAGGCGGGCTCGTTGGTTTTGGCCGCCGAGTGGGCGATGGGCGCCGAGCCCATGCCGGCCTCGTTGGAGAAGAGGCCACGCTGGACCCCGTATTGAAAAGTCAATAAGAACGCTCCGGCCCCAGTCCCCGCCACCCCCGCCGCGGGATTGAAGGCATTGACGAAGATGCTGCCGAGGGTGGGGAGCACCTCCGTGTAGTTGAAGGCGAGGATGAGCAGAGTGCCGATCACGTACAACGCGGCCATCACGGGAACCAGAATGCCCGTGACCCGCCCAATGGCCGTCACGCCCCCGAGAATAACCAGCGCAATCACGGCCGCCAACACAAGCCCCGAAATCCATACCGCAATCCCGAACTCGGAGTTCATCACGTCGGCCACCGTGTTGGCCTGCACGGCGTTCCCTGTGAGAAAGGACGTAATCATGAGCATCACCGCAAAGAAGATCGCCAGGGGTTTCCAGTTTTTCCCCAGGCCCTTTTCAATGTAAAACATGGGTCCGCCCGCCACGGTGCCCTTCCACGTCTGTTGCCACGTGCCCCGCTCCTCTTCCGTGGGCTCCTCCACGTTCCGGTAAAATTGCGCAATGGTCACCTCACTGTACTTGGTGGCCATCCCCAGGAGGCCGGTCACCCACATCCAGAACAGCGCCCCCGGCCCGCCGACGTGAATGGCAAGGGCCGCCCCGGCGATGTTTCCAATGCCGAGCGTGGCCGAGAGCGCCGTGGTGAGCGCCTGGAAGTGCGAGACATCGCCCGGATCCTCCGGGTCGTCGTACATGCCCGACGTTACCGCAACGCCATGAGAAAACTGCCGAATCTGAATGAACGTCAGTCGGACGGTAAAGTAAATGCCCGCTCCCAGGAGGAGCAGAACAACCCACGGGATGTACTGGCCGCCCCCCAGCGGAATGCCGTAGGTCCAGACCAGATCGTTGAGAAACTGAACGACACTTTCCATAACGTCAGCGTGATGACACGATCGAGAGAAGCACGCGAAGTCCTACAGCCTCACGTCGGCGCCGCGGATCGGCGTCTCTAAGCCTCGAGGCGCTGAATACCCCCTGAGAAGAGGTCTGCACGTGAGCCAACATCTCGTTCTTGGTACAGAACGGCGTTGAATATAGGAGGTGTGACCCGTCTGCGCAAACGCACTCACGTTTGATGGTCGTTACGTCCTGAAGCTCCCGGCAATGTCCACAAAATCCCGCCGGGAGACGACGCAGGAAGCCCCCCATTCAGTCTCGGGTGGCCACGAGCCACCCGTACCGGAGCGCCCCCAGGTGCTGAGCAGCCCAGATTCGAAGAATTGTTCGGGCGAACACTCGGTCTGGCTCCGACGAGTCGAGGAGCATCCGGAGTACTGCCGGGTCGGTACGAAGAGCGTGGAAAAATCGGCGAAGGACGACGGTCCACGTCCGTCGCACCAGCGACGTGACGTCCTTCAGGTGCTCCACCGTCAGTTCGGCCCGCCTCGCCCACCGATGCAGCGTGGTTGCCGTGGGAAGCCCCGACAGGCGCCCTTCTTCGCAAATCGGATCGAGCAGAGCCGAGCGGGTCCAATCAGCGGGATTCGGCGCAGCCATCCACACGCACAAGACCACCCGCCCGCCGGGCCGGAGCAGCCGGGCCGCCTCCCGAAAAACGCCCATCGGGTCCTGAATGTGGGTGAGGCTCTCGATGGCCACGAGGGTGTCGACGCTCTCGTCGGGCAGGCCGTTGGCCAGAAAATCCTGGAGCCGGTACGCGGGCTCCGGGCCATCCACCGGCTGCTGCTCGGCGTAGGCATGCTGCGCCTCGGACACGGTAAAGCCGGTCACCTCGGCCCCATACGCGTTCGCCCAGAGGCGCGCTGGGGCGCCGTATCCGCAGCCCACGTCACACACCTCGGTCCCTCGCCCGATGTGGGCGTC
>CAZRPQ010000311.1:0-3489 GCA_964601725.1 uncultured Salinivenus sp.
AGCAAGAAGAATCCCGTCTTCTACCTCCAGTACGCCCACGCCCGCATCTGCTCCGTCCTCGACAAGGCCGAGGAGGTGGGCTTCGCGCACGACACGGATGCGGACCTCTCCCTGCTGACGCACGAGGACGAGATCGTCCTCATTAAAGAGTTGCTTCGCTTTCCGGAGGCCCTGCAAAACGCCGCCGACGCCCGCGCCCCCCATTTCGTGCCCAACTACCTGCGCGACGTGGCCACGGCCTTCTCACAGTTCTACGACAACTGCCGCATCATCGGCGAAGCGGACGAACTGGCGTCGGCCCGTATGCGGCTCGCCCTCGCCGCGAAGACGGTGCTCAAAAACGGCCTCACCGTGCTCGGCATCTCCGCCCCGCGTCAGATGTGAGGGTGCGGGAGTGGAGAGTGTAGGAGTGGAGGGCGTCGGGGCGTAGGTGCGGACTAAACCCACGCGATCCTTGCCCTTCGATCCTCCCCTCTCCTTTCTCCCTTCTCCATTCGCCTCTCAACCGCGACGATCCGCCGCCGTCGGCCGCGAAATGGAGGCATCCTCGAGGATCGTGCTCAGTTCCAGCATCGCCACCGCCCCGTCGAGCAGTGCGTCGAGCCGAAGGACCTCGTCGGAGTCGAGTACGACCGTGGGGTGGTCCTCCACGCGCAGCTGCCACCGGCAGTCGCGCTCACAGTGGTACACCTCGCTCGCCAGCGACCGGGTCGTGTCTCGCAGGGCCAGCACGTCCGACGGAGCCAGGGTCCAGTGCGTGTTTCCAAGGAGGAGACGGACGTTGCCCTGGGGGGTGCGCTCCGCAGCGCCATGGTCGGTGGCAAACAGGGCAGAGGTCTCGGAGGAGGCTGAGGGCATGGGACTGAGCCAGACGACAGGTCAGAGATTACTTCCGCCTATTTAGATCGAATCTAAATGAACGAGGTTTCCGGGTTCGGAAACCGCGGGTGTAAAGGTTGAGCGAAGCTTGAACGCGACGGCTCCGAATCGCTTGGTATAGCGTCGAACTCGTCTTCTTGTCCCCCACTGCTTGCATGCTTCTACAGATCCACTGGGACGTCGACCCGACGATTTTCCGATGGGGCTCGCTGGCACCGCGCTGGTACGGGCTGCTCTTCGCGTCGGGCTTCCTGATCGGGTTCTACCTCATGCGGCACGTCTTTCAGCGGGAGGACAAGCCGGAGCAGGATCTCGACTTTTTGCTGTTCTACCTGTTGGGCGGCACCATCATCGGCGCCCGGCTCGGGCACATCCTGTTTTACGCCCCGGGCTACTACGTATCCAACCCTTCAAAAATTATCGCCATCTGGGAAGGGGGCCTCGCCAGTCACGGAGGGGTCATCGGCGTTCCACTGGCAATCTGGCTTTACTGCTGGCGTCGCGACGACCAGCCGTTCGTGTGGTTGCTCGACCGTCTTGCCGCCCCCATCGCCCTCACCGGCAGCTTCATCCGGCTGGGCAACTTCTTCAACTCTGAGATTCTCGGGGTGCCTACGGATCTTCCGTGGGGGGTCGTCTTCGAACGCGCCGCGCGTCTCCGGGAGCGAATCCCGGAGGTCCCGCTTCATCCCGTGCAGCTCTACGAGTCGATCTGCTACTTCCTCGTCTTCGTCCTGCTGTGGCGGCTGTACCAGCGCTGGGGGACCGACACGCCGCGGGGCATGCTGGTGGGCATGTTCTTTACGCTCATTTTCGGCGTCCGCATCGTGCTGGAGTTCGTCAAGATGCGACAGATCCACTTCGAGGCGACGCTGCCGCTAGGGCTGAGCATGGGACAGCTCCTCAGCGTCCCCGCCGTGGCGCTGGGGCTCTGGCTGTGGATCCGAGCAAAAAAACCGTCGTCTTCCCCTGCCCGCCCATAGTCGACCGCTCATAGTCGACAAAGGACGCCCGGTCCTCATTTCGGGATGGGACGACGGTCCGCGGGTTGACGCTTCGCCGGTCTCGGCAGCACTGGCGCGCCGGGCGCGGGCGTGGTCCTCTTCTCCGCCGACTCGATCCAGTGGGAGGGCTACTTTGGCGTCGCGGTCCTCGCTGGACTCTGTGCGCTCATCTGCAGTCGCGATCGCGCCTGCTGGGGCGTGGCGTATCCCCTCTTCGTCGTCACGGCCGAGCTCGTCGTCCTCGTCCACTTCGCCGCCCACGGTCTCATCGGCCACCGGTTCTGGACCTGACGGCCTTCCGGTCTACGGAACCCAAGTCACGCTCCCTCTCCCGTTTCCCCACTCGCCCCTTCCCAACCGCTCCCCCATTCGCCCTCTCGCCCTTTCCCCCTCTCCCCCACTCGCAGAAAGTTGACCCTCTCCCCGCGCTGTGCCAGATTGTGGGCGGTTTCACTGCGCTCTCTCCACACTAGCCCCCCGCCGTGTTCGCTTCTCCCCTGGTGTCCGAGCCGATGGCGATCGCCGCGCTCTTTAGCGCCGTCCTCGGGTTCGTGTTCTGGCTGGACTCGTTCGACGTCTTCGAGCCGGTCTTCAAGTACCTCCCGCCCGTCATCTGGGCATATTTCGTGCCGATGCTCCTGACCACCGCCGGGGTGACGCCCGCCGAAAGCCCAGTGTACGACTGGATGTCGGCCTACCTGCTGCCCTTCTCGCTCTTCCTCCTCATGATCACGGTCGATCTGAAGGCCATCGTCCGGCTGGGGCCGATGGCCCTGTTCATGATGTGCGCGGGCACACTCGGCATCATGGTGGGCGGCCCGGTCGTGTTCGCCCTCTTCGGGCAGTTCTTTGAGGACCCGGTGGCCTGGAAGGGATTTGCCGCCCTCTCGGGCAGTTGGATCGGGGGCACGGCCAACATGATGGCGATGAAACAGAGCGTGGGGACGCCGGACAGCACGCTCGGCCCGCTCCTGGTGGTGGACGTGGTGGCCGGGTACGGCTGGATGGGCGTCCTCATCTTCCTGAGCGCCTACCAGGCGCAATTCGACGGCTGGATGGAGGCGGACACGAGCACCATGGACCGCCTGAACGAGAAGATGAAGAACGCGGAGGACCAGCGGCGCCCCGTCACGCTCCGCGACTTTTCGGTCATGATCGGGCTCGCGCTGGCCGCAACGGTGGGCGCCAAGGCCGTGGCGGGCACCCTCCCGGAGTTCGGCAACCCGACCATCATTACGACCGACACCTGGGCCATTCTCCTGGTGGTGACTGGGGGCCTGCTCCTGTCCTTCACGCCCCTGCAGGAGATGGAGGAGGTGGGCGCCTCCCGGCTCGGATACTTCGCGCTCTACCTGCTCCTTACCTCCATCGGCGCCAAGGCTGATCTCGCCGCCGTGCTCGACGTGCCCCTCTACCTGCTGGCCGGGGTCCTCTGGATTCTCATCCACATTGCCTTCCTGATGGCCGCGGCCCGGATGGTGAAGGCCCCGCTCTTCTTCGTGGCCACCGGCAGCATGGCCAACGTGGGCGGCGCGGCCAGTGCCCCCATCGTGGCGGGCGTCTATCTGCCCGCGATGGCGCCGGTGGGCCTGCTCATGGGCGTGGC
>CAZRPQ010000312.1:0-3446 GCA_964601725.1 uncultured Salinivenus sp.
GTGATCAGGAGCACCGCCGGGCCCGCCAGGGCCCGGATGCGCAGGTAGGACAGGGCGGGGGCCATGAGTTCCTCCCCTGCCCCCATAAGAAGCAGGAGGGGCCGGGCCAGGGCCTGCAGTGCAATCAGGGCGATGACCCCTGCCCCCACCGCCAGCGTGAGCGCCCGGATGACCACCCGCCCCGCTTCCGCCCGGTCGTCGTTCCCCACAGCCCGTCCTACGCGCGGCGTGGTGCCGTACGCGAGGAAGTTAAAGATGACGAACGTCATCGAGAAGATCGACGTGTTCACGCCGAGGGCCCCGAGGGGCACGGCCCCCAGCTGTCCCACGAACGCCGTGTCGACCAGCGACACGAGCGGACCGGCGGCGAGCCCGGCGAGGGCGGGCACCGCCAGGTGCAGAATGTCGCGATCGTGGGGACTCGTGAGCGAAAGTTGCACCGCACCAGCGTGCGCTCTGCGACAGCGAAATCGCCTTCCTCCACGCGCCCCAGCCGCAATAGATTCCCGCGCGGAATCCTCGACACAGGTTGGCACCCGAATTTCACCGAGGGCGCTTTCCCGTCTACCACAGGTCGTTTCCTTCAGCGAGATCTCGGAAAGACATTAAAAGTTTCTACAGATATGCCGGCGTTTATATTTTCAGTTTTGGAAGCACTTTCGTTCAGATTCGGCCCTCAGCGGCGTGTGACGGCAAGGTTACGAAAAGCGGTTTCGGGATGATGGAAGCGTTTCCTTCAAATTTTGTCCACCAGAAATACTTCTTTCTGTGATCAAATAGTGCCACTTCCCAGCGGGGTACCCGTAGCGGACCCTGGATCGACGACGGATCCGCGTTCGCCTGTTCTCGCGCACAATCCTCAGTCCGAACATATGATTTCCCGACTCCGACACGCGCTCTCGATCCTGCTGCTGGTCGGCGTTCTGTGCCCGGCGTTCGCGGCGACGCCGACCGACACGGCCGACACGCCTACGCCGGAGGCCGTCACGCAAGCGGCACTCGACCGCTCCCTCACGTCCGACTCGGTGCAGGACCAGATCCGGGCGGCGCGGCGCATCCGGACGTACGCGCACACAGACCGCTACAGCCGGGCCTTTTTCCGGCCCCTGCGATCGCCCCTTCACGACATTGCGGCCGACGGGCGCACCGAGCACCTTCGGATCCTGGCCATTTCGGCCCTCGCCGCCATCGGCACCGACGCGGCGGTGCGGACCCTGAAGGCACAGGTCGTTTCGTTCGGCCCCGGGCCGGTGCGGCAAACGACGGTGCACGTGATCGCGCAGCACGATGCCGGCTGGGCCGTCGCAGAGGCTTCCGCTCTCAGGCGGTAAGCGACACCGCCCAACCGGGATCCCCAACTCCGCCCCCCCGAATTGAGAAGCCTTCGATCTCTACCTCCTGCGCCACCCGTGGGTCGTCTCGACCGGCGGGTGGCGCTTCTATTTGGGCCCAGTACCGGTCCCTTTCCGCCTGCTGGTGCTGCGGTCGCACTCCGGGTTCACGATCAGGTCGACGCCCCCCCCAACGCCCTGGCCCGCCGACGGAAGCAACGCTGAGGGAGCAGACGGACTCACCACCGGACCATTTTCGATCTCTGCCGGTGAGATTTCAATTGTCCCCGACACAGGGGATAACGTCGGTCCAAAAGAGCCCGCGGCCGAAGAATCTCTTCGACGACGGCGGAAAACAGGAAAATCACCTGTGCCTTGCACGGCCGTTCCTTGCTATATTCGAAAACATTCCTCAACTCCGCTTCGCTTCGCTCAGAATGACTTCTGTTCGACGGGGGCTTCACCGGCGGGAAGCGGCTGGAATTCCAAAGTGTCCGGTAGTGAACAGACGGATCTTCTCTTCGCCCGGCGCGATGCAAAAAACTGGCAAACGAGAGTCTGGGACCGGAATGATAATGGTTCAGTAACAACAGCGGTGTTTGCCCTCGGGTATCAAGAATGTTCTCTACTAGTTACATAGCGGAGCTCTCAACAGTGGACGACCAAACGATCGGAGCGGACGAGCAGATGCTCGGGACGGAAACAGGCCCTACGATTCTCGCCGTCGACGACGAGGAAGACTTGCTAAGCTTGCTCGAGTACAACCTCGAACAGGAGGGGTTCGAGGTGCTCCTCGCCCGGGACGGGGTTGAAGCCATTGAGCAGACGCGGGCGCACGAGCCGGACCTCATCATCCTCGACATCATGATGCCCAAGATGGACGGCATCGAGGTGTGCCAGAAGCTCCGCAAGGACGCGCACCTCCGCACCATCCCCATCATGATGCTCACGGCGCGGAACGAGGAAGAGGACAAGGTGCAGGGCCTCGACATGGGGGCCGACATTTACCTGGGCAAGCCGGTGTCCGTCTCCGTCATCGTGAGCCAGGCCAAGGCCCTGCTGCGCAGTGCCCACCGCTACGAAGATCCGCCCGACCAGATCGAGGTGCACAACCTGCGGGTCGACCGCGATCGGTACCTGGTGTATCAGGACGACGGCGACGAGGAAACGGAGATGCGTCTCCCGCGCAAGGAGTTTGAGTTGCTCTACTTCCTCGCGTCCCACCCGGGTCGGGTCTTCTCCCGCCAGGAAATTCTCGACGAGGTGTGGGGCCCCGACGTGTACGTCGTGGACCGCACCGTGGACGTGCACGTGCGGAAAATCCGCGAAAAGATCGGCAGCGAATACATCGAAACCGTCAAGGGCGTCGGCTACCGAATGAAAGAATAGCTTGCACTACCGTGCTGTCAAGGCCCATTTTCGCGTATGGATGTTCGCGTATGGAGGCCCTTCCTCAATCTGCTGCTAAGACAGAACGTGTGATTCGTGAGGCGTGACCCGTGAGGTCTGCTCCCCGTCACGTTTCACGCATCACGATTCACTTCACGCCCGGCGCTACCAGCAACGGGGTTTCCCTTGTTCCGGATGAGCGTTATGATGCAACGGTCGCCAACGTTATTCTTCCAAAAGCTCCCACCGTCTATGATTCCGTCCTTTCGGTCTTCCGCCTCTCGGTGTCGTTCGGTTCCATCCCTGTCCGGCCTCGCCGTCGTCCTCGGACTCGCGCTCGTGCTCACCGGCTGCGGCGGTGGATCGATCGACTCGGTCAGCGTGGACGGGTCCAGCACCGTCTTTCCGCTCACCGAAGCCGTCGCTGAAGAGTTCATGGAGGACACGCAGGGCGCGCGCGTGAACGTGGGCGTGAGTGGGACGGGGGGTGGCTTCTCCAAATTCCTGCGGGGGGAGACGGCCATCAATGACGCGTCGCGGCCCATTTCGCCCGAAGAGATTGAGAAGGCCGAGTCCAACGGCATCGAGTACATTGAGCTTCCGGTGGCCTACGACGGGTTGGCGGTCATGGTCCACCCCACGAACGACTGGGTGGATTGCCTGACCGCCGGTGAGCTCCGAGAGCTCTGGAAGCCGAACAGTCCGATTGACCGCTGGACTCAACTC
>CAZRPQ010000313.1:0-3439 GCA_964601725.1 uncultured Salinivenus sp.
CCAGCAGGGAGTCCGGAATCTCGAAGTAGAGCTTGTCCTTAAACCGGTGGGTCGTGACGAGACCCTCGTCCGTGCGGGCCGTGTCCGGAATGACCTCGCTGAACGACTTGAGGTCTCCCGTTCCCTCGTCTTTCGACTGCTGGTTCTTGTTTTGGGCAGCGGCCTGCTGGCCGTTGTCCTCTGACGCTCCCCCGAGGCCAGCGCACCCCATCGTGAATGCAACGAAGACGGCGGCAATCCCCCAGCGCAACCATCGCGCTGGAGACTGTGTGAAGGTGTACATGCAGATATGAAGCAACAGTGGGAAGAGGACGACGATGGACCGCTCGACCTCATCTTTCTCCGCCCCCGAACGGCGCGACTGCGCAAAAAAGTTCTTGGACAATCACCGACATAAACCGAACTGGACCGTCCAAAGGCAACCGCGCCGACGTCTCCGGGACGAATTGCACGTACGTGTTGCGAATCGGCGGGCGCTCCATACGGGCCGGACAGACGCGAGGCCTCTTTCTCCGACGCCTCTTTTTCGGAGCGCCCTATCCGGTGAACTGAGCAATGGCCACGAAGACGAGAATGATGGCTCCGAAGACGCCCAGGGCAATCAGGATTTGGCGGATCATACGGCGGTTCATGACGGACTGGGACATTGAGTTTCGGGACACGAGGAGATCGGACCGAGGACCGCGGGAGTCCTGTCTCAAGAGGAACGCCCTCAAGATCCTCCGCCTGCAGCTATAAGATCGAACAAAATGGATGTCTTTGTCAATCGGGCCGGAAGGGGTTCCTCCTCCGTCCCTCCCGAACTCGTCTCGTCGGCCCGCCATCGCCCCGGAGCGCCCGAGGGCGACGCTCGGACTTTCTCACCTCCCGGACGACCCACCGGACGACCCACGGTCGGCGGGCCGCACCAGGAGGTTGGGAAGCAGGTAGCTGATCGCGAGGAAAGCGCCCCCAAATCCGAGAAACAGCACGATCCGCCAGAGCGCAGGGAGGGCGGCGAGGTCGACGAAAAAGAGCTTGCCGACGAAGAGGCCGAGCGTAGCCAGGCCTCCGATCTGCAGGGAACGGCGCTCCGCCCACGCTCCCCCCACGAGCAGCGCCGCCGCGGTGACGCCCCACGCCGCCGAGACGTAGGCCTGACCGTAGGCAACGGGTGCCAGCTCGGAGACCCACCACCACAGCCATCCCACCAGGACCGCTCCCTGGTAGAGGAACCGCACCGTTGAGGCGCGCACGGATGAGGCGCGCACGGACCCGCTGGCGACCAGGGCAAGCCCTAGTGCGACCAGTGTGCCGAGGGCAGGCACGGACGCGAGGGGCAGATCGGTCGCGTCCGCCCTCCCAAACTGGACCACGAGCAGGGCCGCGAGCAGGACGAAGAGGAGGTGTGTGGCGACGCGGGCGGGACGGCGGTCGTCGAGGCGCGGCGTTGCGGCGGCGAGTCCAGTGGCGGTGAGGGCCCCGACGACGAGGAGATACGCCGTGCCGTCTGGCAGGGGCACCAGCTCTCCGGCCCACCATCCCAGCCATCCCGCCAGAACGACGCCCCGGTAGGTCCAGCGCAGCCATCGCCGGCGCACGAGCACAGACGCGCCAGCGATGCCCGCCAGGACGACCAGCTCGCTCAGCACGGCGGGCCGGACGATCGACCCCGCATCTGGGCTGACGTCGGCGAGGCGGCCCGCGAGCACGACGGTGAGAACGGCGAACAGGCCGTGGCCGGCAACGCGGAGCTCGCCTGCGTCGAGGCGACGAGAGAGCTCCAGGAGCAAGGCCCCCTCGACGGCCCAGGCCACGAGGAGCGCGCTGCCCCCGAGAAGCTTGCTCAGCCCGTAGGCTGCCAGGACGGCGGCCACGAGCCCGTGCACCGGCGCGTAGCGGGAGAGGGAGGCCCGCCTCAGTGCCAGGTGCGCTCCCGCGTAGACCACAGCCCCCGCCGCTGCTACCCCGGCCCAGACCTCCTCCGCAGGACTCCACAGAAGCCGCGAGGCGCCCAGCGCGAGGAAGGGGGACGCCGTGACCAGCCCGTAGACGGGGCGGTCTCGTCCCACCAGCCGATCGACCCAACTGGGGAGCGGAGAGCCCGGCCATCCGTCCGGATGGGTCCGCCGAAACAGTGCCCGCACGACCGGGGTCCCCGCCAGCAGGCCCCACGCTCCTCCAATGCCCACCTGGAGGGCCCAGACGTCGGGGGGGCGCTCGCCAATCACCCCGGCCCGGACGGCCGTCACGAGGAAGACGACCCATCCGCCCGCCACCGTCGTGTAGAGCAGGGACCGCCAGCCCTGCACGAAAAAGATTGCACAGGCGCCCCCCAGCACCGTGCAGGTGTAGGCGGCCAGCCCCCCCACGCTTCCCGCCGCGCTGTACAGCAGGAATGGCGTGCCGAGGCCGCCAATCGTGCCGATGATCGCCAGGCTGGACTCGTCCTGCTGCACGGCGAGGCCGATGGTGGCCGCCGTGACGAGGACCATGCTCGCATACGCGACCGGATAGGAGACGAGGCCATACAGCTGATACGCGGCGAACACCGTCGCGTAGAACGTGGCACTGCTGCCGCCCAGGAGGACCTGCCGCAGCCGACGCCGCGTGTCGTAGACGCGCAGGCCTGCTGTCAGGAGCGCACTGCCCAGCGTGACGCCAAATCCCACCCGCACCTCCGGCACCAGCCAGCCCTGCTCCACGGAGTACTTGAAGAGGAAGGCGAGCCCGAAGAGCAGCAGCCCGATGCCGACGTAGTTCAGCCAGTCTTCGCTGCGGAGGCCCGCCCACGAGACGAGACGATCGAGCACCCGGTCCGCACGACTCGGTGGATCCGACGCGGCGTCCTGAGGAGGCCGGGACGGCGCGGTCTGTCTCGGCGCGGAGGAGGTCGGGGCGCCCTCCTCCGGTGGCTCCTCGTCTTCCGGCGTTGGAGAGAGGGGCTCGTCGTCCGTGTCCGTCTGGGCTGGAGCCGTCTCGGCGGTCGGGCGCGGGGCATCGGTCTCTCCCCGCGATTCTTGTGGGGTTCCCGCCGTCTCGTCGGCCGTCCCCGACCGTAGCCGCTCCACCTCCGCCCGCAGTTCGTCGAGGGCCTGCCGCTGCTCAGCGAGCGCACGTTCCAGGCGCTCCACGCGGGCCCGCAGGTCGGAGTCGTCTCGGTCGCGGTCTGATGGCGAGGAGGAGGCCATTGAGCTAGAAACGAATCCGAGCACGAGTGCGAAGACGGGGAGGCTGGAGGCCGGAATTTTCCAGCCGCCCGAGGAGGTCCCGCTTCCCTCCGCGCCGCAGGGGCGAGGCGAGAGTGCAGTCTTCTCGCTGCCTCGCCGGAGCGTTAAAACTCGAACAGCCGGCCCACCTTTTCAACCGTCGCCCCGATCCGCCTTCCCCCCCAGCATAGGGCCCCTGTGGCACGCCGTTTCTGGCTGCCGGCCCGAACCTCAGTACGTCCCTCTTCTTC
>CAZRPQ010000314.1:0-3417 GCA_964601725.1 uncultured Salinivenus sp.
TCGCTCCCAGCGCTCCGCTCGGAATGACGTAATGTTCTTTCGCTGGTCTACTTAGGTTGTCGTCTCCAGGCGAGAAGCGGGCGTCTCCGACGGAGGCGTTTTGGGGAGCCGAACGCGAAAACAGGCGCCCCCAAGGGAGCTCTCGCCCGTCTCAATGGTTCCTCCGTGTTCTTTTGCAATTCCGTGAGCGACGGCGAGGCCAAGCCCAGTCCCCTCCCCCACCTCCTTCGTGGTAAAGAACGGTTCGAAGAGCCGGGGCTTCACGTCCGGATCGATGCCCGGACCGCCGTCCTCGACCGAGAATACGACGTGGGCCTCATCGGCGTGCCAGCTCAGCCGGACGGGACCGTCCGGAGAGGCCTCGAGGGCATTCTCAAGCAGGTTGGCCAGGGCTCGCTCCATGAGTCCGACGTCAACGGGCAGAGCGACCGACGCGTCTGGGGCGCTGAGCTCAAGTCGGTCCGTTCCACGATCTTCTGCCTCATGATCCGCGCCGCCGTGTCCTTCGCGCGCAGCTTCCAGTGCAATCCGTGCGAGTTGGGAGGCCGGCACGTCGCGGCGCTGAAGCGGATTCCGACGCCCAAAGTCGAGGAGCTGATTTACGATGTGCTCCACCCGCCGGACCTCCCCTCGGATGTTCTCCAGGGCCCCGGCGACCGGGTCGGGCAATGCGTCTTGCCGCAAGGCCCGCTGGGCGTGCCCGTCGATCACGCTGAGCGGGGTTCCAAGCTCGTGGGCAACGCCGGCCGAAAGCCGTCCGAGGGCGGCCAGCTTTTCGGCACGCTGGAGCTTCTCTTCGAGCTGGTGCTTCTCGGCTTCCTGCTCCCGGATTTCCCCCTCGGCCTCTTCGATGCTCTGGACCATCGTTTCGAATTGGGCGCCGAGGGCCGCAATCTCGGAGGGGCCGCTGGGACTCGACTGAAGAGCGCGGCTCCCTTCTTCGACCTTCGTCATGTCCTCGCGGAGCCGCTCAAGGGGCGCGCCAATGGTGAGCCGATGCCCCCACAGGACGAGTCCCGAGATCAGCACGACCGTAATCAGAAAGACGATCGCTGCCGTCCACCGGAGGGAGGCAACGGCCCGGTCGATGTCTCCGGCCCGGCGGACGACCTGAAGGAGACCGGCATTCTGTCCGGTGGGGGTAGAGAGCGGAACGAAGTACGAGTACACCTCGCGTCCCCCCAGTTGGTCGTACTCTCCCCGCTGGGAGCCCTCCTCCGCAAGTTCAGAGAGGCGAGCGCGACCGGTCGTCAGTTCGTCCGCTCCGATGGCAGCGGTCAGCGTGCCCTCCTCGTCGTAGAGATACGCGCCATAGACGCGGTTGAAGTCGAATGCGGACCGTAGGGCCTCTTCGACAGCTCCGTCTCGGTCCCGCTGTAGAGCCCGGCTGATTGGGGTTTCCAGAGAGCGAGCGACCAGCTCGACGTCCTCCTCCATCCGGCTCTCTGTATAGCGCTCAAACGAGGAAAGGACCGCGTACACCGTCACGCCCATCGACCCGCCCAGAGGAAGGACGACAATCAGAACGAGGGTAAGGCGTAGGCTGAGCCGACGGGGGACCCAGGAGGGGAGCGACATGGGGACCGTTTGTCTTCGAAAAGGGCACTAGACCATTGCTCCTGCCCGTGTAGAGTTCCCTCCCCCCGTCGTGTCATCACCCTACATGTGTCATCTTGATACAGTGTTCGCGGGAAACGGGGTGGGCTCCCCCAATCGGTCTCTCGAAGAACAATGTTCGTGTAGTTGGTTGGGGACTATGGGTTTACAGCATACGCCCGACCTCCACTGCTATTCTTCTTGGAAGTCTGGAATGACTTCTGCAGATACATGAAGACAAGTGAGCGTCCCGTTTGCGAGAACCAGCAGATGCGCCTCGGGCCGGTCGTTACTGTCTTTTTCATCCACCCACCAGCTACCCATGATCCGCTCCCTCTTTCAGCGCGCGGGGCTTTTGGCCCTTGCCGCGAGCCTCATCGTTCCTGCGGCCCTCGCCCAGAGCCAGCAGCCAGAGCAGTCGGCTCCGCAGGTCGAACTCTCCGACGAGGACGTTCAGATGGTCGCTGAGCTTGCAGTTGATATTGGAGACGTTCGGGCAGAGTATCGAAATCGTCTCCAGGACGCAGGGGGCTCCGAAGACGCGCGGGCCCTCCAGGAAGAGATGCAGAACGAGATTACCCAAACCATCGACGATTTCGATGGACTGACCCCTGAGCGTTACGAGAACATCATGCGCGCCGCTCAGGCCGACGACGAGCTCAAACAGCGAATTCTGACTGAGGTCAAAAAGGAGCAAGAAAGGCGGAAGGAGTCTGACGAGTAGTCCTCCCCAGCTAGGCCAGGAAACCGGGCAGTTCTGAAACGTCTCGGGACTGCCCGGTCCTGAGCCTTGTTTTCAATCACTCATCCTCAACTCGATAATTCTGCTTCCACAACCGACAGTAAGTTCTTTTATGAGTTACCTGACATCCCTAAATCCACTGCAAGGCCGATTCTTCTCCCTCACGCTCGCCAGTCTCGCGCTCGGCGCGCTTGTGCTTGCCGGCTGCGACTCGGCAGGTCCCTCCTCCGACGGAAGCCAGGTCAACGTTCGCTTCGGGAGCATGTCCTCCCCTTCGACCACATCGACCAGCACCTTCGCGAAAGCAAGCGATCCGCTGGTGGTGACAGGCGGGAATGACACGCTGAAGATCGAGGACATTCGGTTTATCGTCTCCGAGGTGGAGCTGGAAGGGGAGGCCGATAGTTCGGAGTTTGAGACCGAAAAGCCTGTGCTCACGGATCTGCCCCTTGGCTCGTCCGAGGTGGTGTCGGTCGCGCAAGGCCGAGTTCCGCCAGGCATCTACAACGAATTTGAGTTCGAGGTCGAGGACGCGGATCTCGACGACGATGAGGACGAGGAGGAGCTCCAGCAACTCCGGGACGACATCGACGACGCCGGATTTGCCGAGTGGCCCGACGAAGCGAGCATGGTCGTGGTCGGGAGCTTTACACCCGACGGTGGAGAGCCCCAGCCCTTTGAGACCTACTTCGACGCGGAAATTGAGGTCGAAATCGAAATGGAAGGCCGCTCCTTTGAGGTCGGTGGAGACGACCCGGCTCGCCGATTGACCGTCAACCTGAGTCCCTCCAACTGGTTCGTCTCGGGCGGAACCCCGCTGGACCTTTCGGCCGATGAGTACCAGAATCCCGAAGAGCCGGTAGAGTTCGAAATCGAGTTCGAGGAGGAAAGTGAGGTAGAGTTCGACGACTAACCGGGTGGTCCGCCGGTACCGAGCAAAGCATCCGCCCCCAGTGCCTCCAGGTACCGGGGGCGGTTCTGCGTGACAGGGATATATCCAGCGCGTTGCCACCTGACCTCCAATTGCAGGAGGCGAAGGAGGAGGCCGAAGCGGCAAGTCGGGCGAAGTCTGCCTTCCT
>CAZRPQ010000315.1:0-3413 GCA_964601725.1 uncultured Salinivenus sp.
GCCCGCCGGTTTTCAAGACCGGTGCATTCGACCAGGCTCTGCCACCCCTCCGGGAATGGGCGGTCGTACTTGTGCTTTCACACTGGCTCCGGGGGACGGTTTCGAGGCGGCCTCGGATTGGGGGTGGAGGAGGTCCCTGAAACGGCCAGACTGCTGGCCTCCGAGCCGACAATGGCTGCGACCATGCACGACCGGGACGACGGGGCCGATGAAGCCCCTCTCCGAAGACCGAACTCTACACCTGCTCGGGAACGGCCTCTGCAATTTCCGACCGGTCCATCTCCTCCTCTCCGAAGAACCGGATGTGGCGTTCAGGGTCTACGCCCCAGACCTCCTCGGCACCGGCCTCTAAGTAGAGGTCAATCTTCTCCTCGATATTTTCCCACCGGTTGTTCGGGCTTAGAACCTCGACGCAGATCTCCGGGGCGAGCGTGGGTGGGTCGCCGGTTTTCTTCATTTCGGTTCTCCGGTTGGGGCTCATCCACGCGACATCCGTCTGTTTGACGCCGTCGGAGGTGGTAATGGGGTACTCCGGCGGCTGGCGGCCTTCGGGAGCATGATTGCGCAGAAGGTTCTGAAGGTCTTCCTGGAGGTCGGAGTGCTCGGCCTTGTGGGGGCTCAGGACGATTTGGCCTCGTGCATTGGTCTCGACTTTGTAGGGGAGGTCCCGAAGCGACGGATCACGAACGATCTCGTCCCACTGCTCCTGGTGCTCTTTTGCCCGAGTCGTCGTGGTCGACATGGTGCTGACGGATCTATTCGAAGCGATGGGAGGAGGCCGTGCCGGCGACCCGTGACCGAAACGGCTCCACGAAGGGCCCGTGCCGCGTGCCGTCGCGTCCCGTTGGCGGGCCGCAACCGACGGGCTATACTTTCTCGACCTCCTCTTCGTCGAGCACCTCCTCGGGGCGCACGTCCCACAGAAGCATCGTCTCGATGTCGACGTAGTCTTCCTCGACGGCCTCCTCATCCTCCCCGTAGTCGTCGACGAACTTGTAGTCGCCGTAGGTGGAGCGCTGGAAGGGCGGAAGCCGGTGCCACTCCGTCCCTTCGCGGTCGACGAAGTGATCGGGGTAGGGGCTCTCGACCTCGTAGCCAGGGTGGTACGAGTGATACGTCTTTCGCGCCTCGTGGATGGCGGCGCGGCGGGCTCCAGCTTTGGTTCGGCTCTCGCCCTCGACGCTGAAGGGGGAGATTTCGATCTTGGCCGTGATGAAGCCGTCGTCGTTCTCGTAGTAGGTCGGCCGCATCACTTCGAAGTCACTCGGCTCGGGATATGCGCTACTCTCGTCGGCCATGGAAGGGGAGGGAATCGGGATGAGCGGTACGCGCGACGGCAGCCTCGGAGCGGCTACCTGAGATCAAGGTCTGTACGATAGACGGTCGCAGAGGATTCCACGTCGTCCCGGAAGCCCCCCGCCCTCGTCCAGAATTCGCATGGCCCACAGGCAACCTCCCTGGTACTGCCGTTATTGTTCAGCGCCGAACCACTCGCCCGTTCACAACTGTGGATCGACTTGTGGATAACTTTTCGGGGGTCTCCCAAAACGCTCCGGTTCTCAACAATAACGGAAACCAAATGCGGAATGTGCAGGATGAATCCCCCTCAGACGGGCGAAAATAGATTTCCGTTATTTTTTGGAAGCGGAGACTACATGTGGGCAAAATGTGGAAAAGATGGGACATATTCCTCATGGGCCCGTTTCATTCGGCGAGATCTGCCCGACATCTCCCCCGTCACGACACTCCCGGTGCGTCTTGAATGTCCGTTATTTTTTGGAGACTACACGCTCCAAGTAGCGACCCCTCGGAGCGGTTCTGCTTCGGGGGTCGGGACAAGGAGACACCAGACGCGCTTGACGCACTGCTCGGAAAGTTCTTCCAGAACTGGACCGATGCCTTCCGTCATGAGCGCTCAAGTTGCGGCAACATGGGGCGTGCAATCTGCCCCGTGGCCACTTGTCCTCTCGAATAGCTGTCTGCCTTCTTGCTCGATGCCCAACATCGTAAGGTCCTCTCTGTAGTTTTTAGATGGCTGTCATCCATCAGCACCCTCATTCTACGGTGGATCTCTTTCTCGGTGTCACCGATCCAGACTGGTTCAGCTTTCTTCGTAACGCCCGTCCATCAGAGGTGAATTTCTGGCGCCCTGGCGGACAAAGGTTCAGGACCCTGGTCCCCGGTGAGCCATTCCTCTTCAAGCTGAAAGCCCCCTACGATGCCGTTGCCGGCGGTGGGTTCTTCGTCCGCTACACACAACTCCCACTTACGCTAACCTGGGATGTGTTCGGACTCAAAAACGGCGCGCCTGACTTCCAGAAATTTGCGCAGAAGATCCGTTCTCTGCGTGGTGACGGTGGCCGAAACCCGAATATCGGTTGCGTTATTCTCACGGCGCCGTTCTTTTTTGACCGGGAGGACTGGGTCGAGGTGCCGGACAGTTTTTCCACGAATATCGTCACCGGGAAGACCTATGACGCTACTACTGGGGACGGTGCCAACCTTTGGCGACAAGTGCGGCGCCGCCTTGATGCCCACGAGAAGATTGTCACGCCGAGCGATGACAATGGACCCGCTCCGGGTCGCGTTGCCGAGGACCTAGCAGAATACGGGTCAGAGTACGTAGCCCGGAATCGGCTCGGACAATCTGGTTTTCGTGCCGTCGTCACTGACGCGTACGACCGTCGTGGCGCTTTTACTGGAGAACGTACACTTCCTGCCCTCCAGGCATCCCATATCAAGCCGTACGCCGAGTCTGGTCCCCATCGGGTAGACAACGGCCTCCTGCTCCGCGCCGACATCCATCAGCTTTTCGACCGTGGCTACGTGACGATCACTCGCGATCACCACATCGAAGTGTCTCAACGAATCAAGGAGGAGTTTGACAATGGAGACGCCTACCTTGCCCTTCATGGACAGGATCTACAGGTCCTTCCTGACGACGCCCCAGACCGTCCGTCGGACGACTTCATCACCCACCACCATGATGAAATCTATGTGGGATGACAGAGTGCTTCAATTTACACGGGAGCTCGTCCTCGTGGAGCGAGAACTCAGCGACCGTCTCGACCATCCTGCCAACCGCGCCACGAAGGATCACCTCAACCCATGCATTCGCGACCGCGTGCAATACGAGGCCGCGCCGATCTGACGGCAGTCTCTCGCGTCCGTGCCGGACGCACGCCGTAACGCCTCCTCGGGGCGCGGAACAGAACCGTAGCGTCTCCCTGTAGCTCCTCGTCGTCTTCGGCTTCACGATCCTGACGCCGCCGTGGCCGCACTCCTCATTCTGCTCTCCGTCGTCGCCGTCTCAATCGTGGTGACGCGGATTGCTACGCGGGCGTTTGTGCTTACGGGCCTTTCCAAAGAGACGGCTCAGTTTCAGGCCCGGTCCATCATCACGGGCACCGGTT
>CAZRPQ010000316.1:0-3413 GCA_964601725.1 uncultured Salinivenus sp.
CCGTGAAGCGGGTGGCGTCGGCGGTGGGGGAGGGGTCGATGGCCGTCAAGCTGGTACACGAGTTCCTCGCCCAGCTTCCGTAGCCGTATCTTGGGGCGGACGTTGGAGAGCGACGGGCTGATCGCTTCCAATCGCCTCTCCCTGCCCACCGTCTGCTGGACCATCTGGCCGATTCTGGGGTGGGCGTGAAGGGGCGGCGGCCACGCCGTGGCGGTCTTCGGCGGGCCGGGCTACGCGGACTGGAAAGATTGAGCGCGCCGCCGCTACACTTGGCGCCACGCAGACACGCTTGTTCCGGCGACGCCTGCCCCATCAAACCCACCCTCCCTCTCGGATCGAGGTAGATCTTTTGATATTGCAGGAAACCGAAAAAACCCCTCGAACATTCTCCGAGAGAAATATTTTCGGCAATTCCAACCAAAAGTAATTTTCTAGAGACAGCGGACAGGGAGTCCCCAATCGCAGCCTTGCCTGTCGGAGTCTCCTCCCTGAACGCTCCACGAGCAGTGGAGGAACGGTGGCGCTCTGCTCGAACCGATATCCAGCATTAGAGACACATGTCGAACACTGATTCCAGTGGCCCCGATCCCGAGTCCACGCAACCGATCCTCACCGAAGATCAGATCGAGCGCTTCCGTCCGTACGGCACCGAAGAGGAGGTGTCCCCCGGCGACGTGCTCATCGAGCAGGGGGAGCAGGAAGCGGACTTTTTCGTCGTCCTGGGCGGGCAGATCGAGGTGTTTCGGCGGCGCTCCAAGGTCCAGAAAGAGGTGCTCGGCGTCGTGGGGCGCGGGCAGTTCGGCCTGATGGACGTGCTCGACGAGCGTCCCGCACACGCAACGGCCATCGTTCGCGAGCCGGGGCGTGTTCTCCGGCTCTCGCCGGACTGTCTGCGGCGGGTGGTGGCCGACACCACGGACCTCGGCGACCTGATCCTCCGCACGTTCCTGACCCGGCACACCCGGACCCTCTCTGAGGAGCGGAGCGACGAAATCCAGATTATTGGGTCCCGGTTCCGAGAAGAGACGCACCGCATCAAGGGCTTCGCCGACCGCAACGAGATTCCCTACGCCTGGCTCGACCCCGACCGGGACGAGGGGGCCGAGCGAACCCTCTCCCGCCTCGACGTCCCGCCGGAGGAGACGCCCATCGTCATTGTGCGGGGCGAGGAGGTGCTCCACCAACCCTCCGACGCCGAGTTGGCCCGGGCGGTCGGCATCGCCCCGCCCTCCCTCCCCGCCGAGACGGTCGACCTCGTTGTCGTCGGGGGCGGGCCCGCCGGCCTCGCGGCGAGCGTCTACGGCGCCTCCGAGGGCCTCTCGACGATCTGCCTGGAGGCGGAGGCCGTCGGCGGGCGGGCTGGGACGACCACGAAGATCGAGAACTACCTCGGCTTTCCCACCGGCCTCTCGGGACAGGAACTCGCGCGGCGGGCCCGGCTGCAGGCCCGCAAGTTCGGGGCACGAATCGCCGTGCCCGAGCGGGCCGCCGCCCTCCACCGGGCCGACGGCCACTACGCCGTGGACCTCGTGGAAGGCACCCGGACCACTGAGGGCGAGCAGCTTCTGGGGCGCTCCGTGCTCATCGCGACGGGGGCCGACTACCGGCGGCTGCCCCTCGATCGGCTTGAGGCGTTCGAGGGCTCGGGCGTCTACTACGCGGCCCGCGGGATGCAGGCCCAGATCTGCTCCGGGAAAAACGCCGTAATCGTCGGTGGGGGCAACTCCGCCGGACAGGCTGCCCTCTTTCTCTCGGACAAGGCCGACACGGTCCACATGCTGTTGCGGAGCGGCGACCTCACGAAGAGCATGTCGCGCTACCTCGTGGACCGGGTCCGGAAGGCTGAGGACGTGACGGTGCACCTCCACACCGAGGCCGTGGAGCTGCACGGGGACGATCACCTGACGGCCGTCACGACGGAGAACAACCAGAATGGGACTCGCGCCCGGATCGAGACGCCGGCCTTGTTCAGTTTCATCGGCGCCACCCCGTGCACCGAATGGTTGCAGCAGAGCGATAAAGCGGATGCGCCGGTGGCACTGTCCGAGAACGGATTTGTACTGACCGGTCGTGCCCTCCCCGGCCCCACGAATGGGACGCAGGAACGGGTGCCTCACTTTCTAGAGACGAGCCGGCCGGGCGTGTTCGCGGCGGGGGACGTGCGCAGCGGCTCCGTGAAGCGGGTGGCGTCGGCGGTGGGGGAGGGCTCGATGTCGGTGAAGCTGGTGCACGAGTTCCTCGCCCAGATTCCGTGAGCACCGACCGGGCCGGGCGGGCGTCCCGGGCGGATGCACGCCTCCCCGGATTCGGAGCCCGAACACCTCCAGCAGCCTGTTCGTCGCACAGACGTGCCGACTCATCGACCTCTTCCCTGTTCGTCGCACAGGGGGGGCGACTCGTCGACGTCTCCCCAACGCGTCTCTCTGGTTTCCGTGTCCCTCTGTGCACTGATCTCGAACCCAATGCTTAGTCCCCCCTATGTCTCGACGCATGTCCTCCCGATCTCGTCCCTTTCTCGCCCGCTACACGATCGCCTCTGTGCTCCTGCTCGCAACCGCCGCCCTGATGGTCACTTCTCCCGCGGCGGCCCAGGATCAACTCGATCCCCCGTCTCCCTCCACCGCCGAGCCTGGCATCTCCGGCCAGTTCAACGTGAGAGGCACCGTTGGCGTCCCCCAGGGGGGACTCCGTAGCAACATCAACGGTCCGGGCGGCGGCCTGCACGCCTACTTCGGCGGCTGGGCCGGCCAGAGCCCCATCCTAATCGGTCTGGACGTCGGTCTTCTCAGCTATGGCCGCACCACCGACGAGGTGCCGTTCAGCTCCACGGTCGGCCCGCGCGTGCCGGTGGAGGTGAGCACCAGCAACAACGTGCTGGAGACGCACCTTTCCCTTCGGCTTCAGCCCCGAAACTGGCGCTTCCGTCCCTACGTCGAGGGCCTGGTTGGATTCAAGTACCTGTTTACCCGTACCAGGATCGGGGACGTAGAGGACTTCGGCGAGGGGATCGGTGACGACGTTGCCGGTTCGACCAATTACGACGACATTGCCTTCAGCGGCGGGGCCGGAGCTGGATTCGATGTCCGCCTCTTCGAGCCGGACAACCCCTCCGCCGCGTTGCGCGGAGTGAGCTTGAATCTGGGGGTTCAGTACCTGCTCGGCTCGGAGGCGGAATATCTGGCCGAGGGGAACCTGACCGACGAGAACGGCAACGGCCAGCTCGACCAGAGCGAATTGAACGTCCGTCGCTCGCGGACGACCTTCTTGCAGCCGCAGTTTGGGGTCACCTTCCGGTTTGCCAGCAGCAAGGAGTAGGACCGGACCTCAGGAGTCGGGAATGTCCGTCCGGCCCTCCGGCTCGGTGCTACTCGAGGTGGTGGTAGTCGAGCTCGTGCTCCTCATCGACGGCCCGC
>CAZRPQ010000317.1:0-3406 GCA_964601725.1 uncultured Salinivenus sp.
GCGTTGAGGGTTGAGCGTTAGGGGTTTGGGAGGAGCGGTGTGGGTCGGTGGGTGACTCTTTGTCTCATAGGGAGTCTCATAGGGAATTCGGCTGGAAATGTCGGGACGGTTTGGGCCGTTGAGAAGCTGTTTGGTGGATGGATATTCAGCCGAGACACAGTGGGCGACGTGCACGAACGGGGCACAAGCGAGCCCTGTAGCGGCGCTACCGGGCGAGTGCAGAACCCGTTCTGCACGAGATCCGCGAAGTCGCAGGCCATAGACAGTCCGCCAAACAGCTTCTGAACGTCCAACGTTAGGTCGCATCCCAGACCTGTGAGTTGAGTCAATAGCGATTTGCCTCAAATGCGACGACGGCAGACGGCTGACAGCGGACCGCCGTTGGCAAGCGAGAAACGGCCGTCCGTCGTCGGCGGTCCGCGGTCATACCGGGCGCTGTCAATGACCATCGATGTCAACTCACAGACTTGAAATGCTATCAAACGTTTGAACGTCACCAGTTTATAGGAAGCGCGTTTCCGTTTCGTACGGCGGCTTGGTTTCTCTTCAGGCCGACACTGCGAATTGAAGACGATATCAGAGGGTGTTGCGATGGGTTCCAGGCGCGTGCTGTCTCGGCGGGAGGCGCGGGAGGTCTATGACGACATCGGGCGCTGGCAGGACACGCAGGCCTTCTACGAGGCGCCGGCACTGGACGAGTTGATCGCGCACGGCGCCTTCGACGAGGCCCGGACGATCTTTGAAGTGGGCTGTGGCACGGGGCGACTGGCCGAGCGCCTCCTTCGCGAGCGCTGCCCGTCGGAGACGCGGTACGAGGGCGTCGACCTCAGTGCCACCATGGTCGAGATTGCCCGCGAGCAGCTGGCCTCGTTTGAAGACCGCGCGACGGTGCGACGGACCGACGGCGCACTGACGTTCGATCGGCCCGGCGGATCGCAGGATCGGGTCGTGGCCACCTACGTGCTGGACCTCCTCTCACGAGACGACGCGCGGACCCTCCTCGAGGAAGCCCATCGCCTTCTCTGTTCGGAGGGGCGGTTGTGCCTCGCGGGACTGACGTGGGGGCGTGAGCCTTTGTCGAAAGCCGTGAGTTCCCTCTGGGACACGCTCCACTCGGTCCGCCCGCAGTGGGTGGGCGGCTGTCGACCGGTTCGGGGGCGGACCCTTCTGGGCGAGACCCGATGGCGGGAGCAGCATCACCGCGTGGTGTCGGCGTGGGGCGTGCCGTCGGAGGTGCTGGTGGCTGCGCCCGCGTGAGCATTGTCGCTCGGTCCGAACAGGGGGCGTCGAGGAGCATTCGAAGGGGGGCACGGTACTCGTTCACGAATCCCCTCACCGCGGCTTGTCTTTCCTTTCGGTCGATCAGCTCACCGTTGCGCTCGACGGCCACACGATTCTCCAGGACGTGTGCTTCGACGTGTCGCCGGGCCGCTGGGTCGGCGTGCTGGGCCCGAATGGAGCCGGCAAAACCACCCTCCTGCGGGCCATTGGCGGGCACATCCCGTTCGACGGAGACATTTGTATGGAGGGAGCGTCCGTTGAGGACATGAACGCGCCGGACCGGGCCCGAACGTTGGCCTTCGTACGACAGGCCCGGTCGTTGACCTTCGATTTTACCGTCGAGGAGTTCGTACTGCTCGGCCGCGCTCCCCATCGGGGGTGGCTGCAGTCGTACCGCTCATCGGATCGCAAGCGCGTGCGAGATGCCCTTTCCCGGGTCGATCTGGAAGGCTTCGAGTCGCGGTCCGTGCTGTCGCTCAGTGGCGGGGAGATGCAGCGCGTCTTTCTGGCGCAGGCGCTCGTGCAGGACGCCGATCTGCTGTTGCTCGACGAGCCCACGGCCCACCTCGACGTCCACTACCAGTTTTCCTTCATGGAGCAGGTGCGAGCGCAGGTGGCCGAGGGACGGACGGTCCTCGCGGTGGCCCACGACCTTGAACTCGCGGCCCGGTATGCCGACCGGCTGCTTCTGTTCGACGATGGAACGCTCCGGGCCAAGGGGCCGCCCCTATCGGTCTTGACCCCCGACCGGATCGCGGACGTCTTCGGCATGCAGACGGAGCTGGATCGACACCCGGACGGCACCCTTCGGATCGACTATCTGGGGCCGGTCGCGTCGTCTCCGGCCCAGGCAGATGCCTCCGTGTGACCCGGACGGGCCGCGCGGGACCCCGGAAACGCGAGCCGAATTGAGCCGTGCTACGTCCCAATCCGCGACAGTTCATTCACCATCGGGCCCCAACGACACGCCGATGAGCAAGAGAATTTATACCCGCACTGGCGACGACGGCACGACCTCCCTCTTTGGGGGCGATCGCGTGGAGAAGGGCAATCCCCGGATCGACGCGTACGGCACAGTCGACGAGACCAACTCGATCGTCGGGGTGGCGCGGGCTCATTTGGAGGGCGAGCCTGGGGAGGAAGAGCTCGACCCGGTCCTCGGCGACCTCCAGGACGAGCTGTTCGTCCTCGGGGCCGACCTCGCCACCCCGATGGATGCAACCCCAGTCGTCGAGCGCATCGAGGAGGCGCACGTAACGGCCCTCGAGGAGCGGATTGACCGCTTCGACGCGGACCTTCCGTCGCTGGAGCGGTTTATTCTGCCGGGAGGCACGCCCGCCGGGGCGTCCCTCCACTCGGCCCGCACCGTGTGCCGCCGGGCCGAGCGTCACGTCGTAGAGGCGAACACGTCGGCCTCGATCAACGAGCAGGCCATCGTCTACCTGAATCGCCTCTCCGACCTCTTCTTCGTGCTGGCCCGCTGGGCCAACCGCGAGGCCGGGGTGCAGGAGGACACCTGGGTGCCCGCCGACACGGAGACGGAGGAGCCCTCCCCGGAAGAGACGGCCGGCAACTGAGGCAGTCCCATCCCACCGACGCACAGACCGACCCTTTCCTCGCCCGGACGACATGCAGCATCTGGCCGCGAAACTACTCCCGGTCCTCCTGGTGGTGGCGGGCATTCCCCTCGCTTGCCAGACGGGCTCGACGGCGCCGACCTCGACGAATCGGTCGGCTCCCGAGCAATCAGAGGTCTCGACCGATCCGTTCGGCCTCCGGGCCGGACAGTACACGGTGAAGAACGGCCGGGTGGACCGCGCGGAGACCTTCTCGGACCTCCTCGACGAGCACGGTGTGGCCTACCAGACCACCCTGGCCCTCGCCGAGGCGGCGGCGCCCGCGTTTGAGATGGAGGATCTTCGGGCAGGACGGCCGTACCGCGTGTACGTGAACCCGTGGCTCCGGCAGACGCGGTATGTCGTCTACCAGATCGATGCGACCCGGTACGTTGTCTTCGACGTCCGGTACCCAGAGCGGACCCACGTCGGCACCCGGCCGATCGAGCGCACCTGGGCGACGGTCTCCGGAACGGTCGATGGGTCGCTGTACGAGACCCTCGTACAAA
>CAZRPQ010000318.1:0-3396 GCA_964601725.1 uncultured Salinivenus sp.
GCTCAGAATATGTCCTCGAACCCCTTCGGGATGACTCTCGAATGAAGGTATTTCTACGTGTCTACTTCATTATGCGAGACCTTGAATGTCGGATGGTCCATTCATTTGAATCGTATTCCGCTGTTCAGGCCCGTAGCGCCCTGTAGTACAGGAGGAAGATGGATTCAGTAAAAGAGAGTGCACACCAAACCCTCGTAGATGGTATGACCACAGCAACCCGCGGTCGGGGCTCGTCGAGATCTATTCTGCCGAAGGCCCCTGGCTACGATGAGGAAAGCAACCGCCAATCTTTTCGCTCACAAGAGATCCAGCGAAGCGAGAGCAAGGGTGAACTCGGCGAACAACTCACAGGGCCACCCGTGCATTGTGATTAGATATTCACACCCTGCGTGACCCTTCATCATCTTCGTAGCGACTCGACGCTCCCCGTCCCGTAACGGATTGAGGCAACGTTGGGCCGATCCCGCTTCCATCTGCTCTCCCCATGGCCCATTTTCAGGCTCAGGACGCCTCCTCCGAGACGACGTCTCCCGGTACCGACGCGCTGGCCGATCCCCAGCGCATCGTGGACACCCTCCACGAGCCCCTGCTCGTTGTAGGCACCGATCTCACGGTGCGCCAGGTCAACCCGGCGTTCTACCGCGTGTTTTCGACCGCGCCCGACGACACGATTGGCGCGTCGCTCTACGAGATGGGGGGCGGGCACGACCTGCTCCAGGAGAGGACCGCTGTTGTCTCCGGCGCATGGTTAGCCTACCTCACAGAAATCCAAAGCCGATGACGGACACTCAGCCCAATTCTAGCGAGGCGGATTCCCTCCACGTTCTTCTGATCGAGGACAACCCCGGCGATGCCCGTCTCTTTGAGGAGTACCTCGGGGAAAGCCGGGTCGACGCGACCGTTCGCCACGAAAAGACCCTGGAGGAGGGCCTCTCTGCGCTCCGGGAGGGGCGCCCGGACGTGCTGGTCTTGGACCTTGGACTCCCCGACAGCGGGGGTCCGGGCACGGTCGCCGCGGCCATTTCGGCGGCCCCGGAGGTTCCCATCGTCGTGCTCACCGGCCGGGAGGACCTGGATACAGCCCTCCAGGCCCAGCAGGCCGGGGCGGCCGAGTACCTGCAGAAAGGAGAGCTAACCCCTGCGCTGGCGGGACGAACCCTGCGCTGGGCCGCCCAGCGGAGCCGGATGCAGCGGAAGCTGCGGCAGCGGGACGCCTGGATTCGGTCGATCACCGAGGGTCTCGCGGCGGGGGTCTTCCGCACCGGGCCGACCGGACGGATCGAGTACGCCAACGAGGCGCTGGGAGACTTACTCGGCGTCGAGTCGAGCGAAGGGCTGGTCGGGCGGGACCTGACGGAGTTTTATGCCGACCCCTCCCAGAAAGGCCGGATGTTGGTCGAGGAAGGGGCCAAGGGCATTGAGGTTGCGCTCCGGCGGCCCGACGGATCGACGGTCGTCGGGCTGCTTTCCGCACAGCCGGCCTACGACGCCGACGGGAAGCCGATCCACTACGACGGGACGATCACCGACATTACCGCCCGGAAGGAAACGGAGCGGAAGCTTCGCGTCCTGTCCGAAGCGGTGGAGCAGGCGAACGAGTCGGTGCTGATCACTGAAGGGGAGCCGCTGGATGAGCCGGGCCCGCGCATCGAGTACGTCAACGAAGCCTTCGAGCAGATGACCGGCTACGCCGAGGAGGAGGTCCTCGGGGAGACGCCCCGGATCTTGCAGGGGCCGGACACGGAGCAGGACGTGCTGGATTCCTTGAGAAGCGCGCTGGAGGCAGGGGAGGCGTGGGAGGGGGAGACGGTCAACTACCGCAAGGACGGAACGCCCTACCGCGTGCAGTGGAACGTCTCGCCGGTTCGGGACGAGGAGGGAGAGATCACCCGTTGGGTCTCCGTCCAGCGGGACGTGACCGAGGAGCGGGAGCGCGAACGAGAGCTGTCGCAGATGGCCCGGGCCCTGGAGCAGGTTGCAGACAAGGTGATCATCACCGACCGCGAGGGACAGATTCAGTACGTCAATGGGGCCTTCGAGGACATCACCGGCTACCGCGAGGCGGAGGTCCTCGGGGAGAATCCGAGGATTTTTCAGTCAGGGGAGCACGAGGAGGCCTTCTACGAGGAGATGTGGGACACCCTCCGGTCGGGGGACACCTTCCGGGCGGAGCTTGTCAATGAACGGAAGGACGGCACCCGGTACGTCGAAGACGAAACCATCTCACCGGTCACGGACGAGGAGGGAGAGATCACCCACTTCGTCTCCACCGGTCGGGACATTACCGAGCAGAGGGAGAGAGAGGCGACCCTGCGGCGCCAGAAGGCCCTCCTGGAGCAGACCCAGCGGCTGGCGGGAGCGTGGGAGGTGGACCTCCGGTCCGGGGAGATGTCCTGGTCGGAGGAGATCTATCGCATCCACGAGGTTGAGCCGGGAACGGAGGTGAGCGTCGAGGATGGGATCGATTTTTACGCCCCGGAGGCCCGGCCGCGGATCCGCGAGGCGTTCGAGCGGCTCGTGGAAGAGAGGGAGCCCTACGACCTGGAGCTTCCCATCATCACCGCGGCGGGAAACCGGCGGTGGGTCCGGGCGGTAGGCGCCCCGGCCAAAAATGAGGATGGGGAGATCGTCAAGGTCGCCGGGGCCCTGCAGGACATCACCGAGCGGAAGGAGGCCGAGCGCGAGCTTCGGCAGAGCCGCGAGCGGTACCAGTCGCTATTCGAAGATTCCAACGACGCAATCCTGGTCCACGACTTGGAGGGCCATATCCAGGAGGCCAATCCGCAGGCCGAGTCGCTTCTCGGCCATGAGGCCGAGGAGCTGGAAGGAGCGTCGATTCGGAATCTCCACGCGTCCTCCGACGAGGACACTGCCCAGGAAAAGTTGGAGGCCCTGCGGACTAGGAAGAGCTATGAGGCGACCGCCCGGTACGAGCGGGCCGACGGCTCGGTGTTTTGGGGAAAGGTTTCCGCAGGCACAACCGAGATTGGCGGCGAGACGGTCGCGCGAAGCCTGATTCGGGACGTGACCGACCGGAAGCGCCGCAAGCGGCAGCTAGAGCGGCAGAACGACCTGTTCGAGCGGGCCCAGGAAATTGCCAATGTCGGCGCTTGGGAGTATGACGTTCAGTCGGGAGAATTCACGCTGACTGACCAGGGGTACCGGATTCACGGCTTCACCCCTGACGGCGATGTGACGCCGGGTCGAAGCCACGAACTGTTTCATCCCGAGGACCGCCCGAGGACCGAGGAGGCGTTTCGCCGGGCCGTCGAGGAGGGGGAGCCCTACGACATCGAGGCTCGCCTGACGACCGAAGAGGGAGAGAAGCGGTGGATTCGCAGCCGCGGAGAGCCGCAGCACGGGGAGGATGGAGACGTCGTGCGGGTGCGGGGCGCG
>CAZRPQ010000319.1:0-3392 GCA_964601725.1 uncultured Salinivenus sp.
TCCATACGTCCATCCCTCCATACGTCCATCCCTCCATACGTCCCCTACTCGGTGAGTTGCCGGTACTTGCGCACGATGCTGAAGGCCATTTCCAGCGACTGCTCGTAGTTGAGCCGCGGGTCGACGTGCGACTCGTAGGCCTGCCCAAGGTCGGCCTCGCTCAGCCCGCGTGCCCCCCCAATGCACTCAGTTACGTTTCGGCCCGTGAGTTCAAAGTGCACACCGCCCAGGTGCGACCCCTCGGCCGCGTGAATATCGAGGGTCTGCTCGAGCTCACCGAGGATGTTGTCGAAGTGGCGGGTTTTCGTGCCGTCCTCGGTCGTCTCGGTATTGCCGTGCATGGGATCCACGATCCAGAGCACGGACTGGCCAGTGGCTTGGACCGCCTGGATGAGGCTCGCAAGATGGTCGCCAACCGTATCGGCCCCGAGGCGCGAGATCAGTGTGAGCTTGCCCGGCTCGTCCTCGGGGTCGAGAGTGCGCACCAGGGTCTTTAGCTTCGAGGGGGTCATGTCGGGCCCCACCTTCAGGCCGACCGGATTTTCGATGCCTCGGGCATACTCGACGTGGGCATTCTCGACCTGATTGGTGCGCTTGCCCACCCAGGGAAGGTGCGTGCCGAGGTTATAGATGCCCTCCTTGTGGGGCACCGACCGCGAGAGGGCTTCTTCGTAGGGCAGCAGCAGCGCCTCGTGGCTCGTGTAGAACGTGACGCTCTCGATGGAGTCGAGCTTCTTGCTGGTCACGGCCTCAAGAAAGCCGAGCGTGTCCTCGATGGCGTCGACGATGGCGTGGTACTCCTCTGCCAGCGGGGAGTGCTCCATGAAGCCGAGGTCCCAGTACTCCGGGTGCCGGAGGTCCGCAAAGCCGCCCTCGGCCAGGGCGCGCACGAGGTTGAGCGTGAGCGATGAACTGGAGTAGGCCTCCGCCATCCGCTGCGGATCGGGGCGGCGCGCCTCCGCCGAGAAGTCCGGTCCGTTGATGATGTCCCCCCGGTAGCTCGGCAGCGTGGTGTCGTCGCGCGTCTCGGTGTCCGAGGAGCGCGGCTTGGCGTACTGGCCGGCAAAGCGGCCGACCCGCACGATGCGGGTATTGAGCCCGTAGGTGAGCACAAGGCTCATCTGCATCAAAATCTTGAGCCGGCTCGTAATGGCATTGGCCCGGCAGTTGCCGAACGATTCGGCACACTCGCCGCCCTGCAGAAGGAAGCGGTCGCCCTGCGCAGCCCGGGCGATCTCCTCTTTGAGGTTTTCGACCTCCCAGGAGGTCACGAGGGGAGGGAGGGCCGAGACGTGGTCGAGGGCTTCCTCCAGCGCCGCCTCGTCCGGATACGTAGGCTGCTGGAGGGCTTCCTTTTCGCGCCAGGAGCGAAGAGACCAGTCCTGAATGGCCGGCTGGGACATAGGCAGGGGGATTGTTCTGTAAGTACGCGACCACGCCCCCTACGAACCGAAAAACTACACGTTTCCGAAACATCGGCGGCCCGCAGTGCCGCGGGCATCACTGATGCGGCGCCTCCGTAACATTTCTGTAAGCGAGGTCGACGAACCTGAATACCCGCTGTCCGACGATTTTTAATGCACCACTCCGATTCTACCTGTGAGCACCACGGACGGGAAGCGCATTCTGCTCGTCGAAGATGACGACGACATTGCCGACCTTCTCGACCTCCACCTCAGCGACGAGGGGCATCGGGTGGAGGTGGTGGACGACGGCGACGAGGGCCTGGAGCGCGCCTTGGAAGAGGACTACGACCTCATCATTCTCGACATCATGCTGCCGGGCACGGACGGGTTTGACATCTGCCGGCGCCTCCGTCAGGAGAAGACCCCGACCCCGATCCTCATGGTGACGGCGAAGACGGAGGAGGTCGACAAGGTGCTGGGCCTGGAGCTGGGGGCGGACGATTACATTACCAAGCCCTTCAGCATCCGCGAGGTGCTGGCCCGCGTGAAGGCCATCTTTCGGCGGGTCGAGGTCGACCAGGAGGCTCAGCAGGACGACGCCGCGGCCCCCATCGAGCTCGGTGGTCTCGTGGTGGAGCCGGAGAAGCGAAAGGCGAGGGTCGACGGGGAGGTCGTTGACCTGACGAGCAAGGAGTTCGAGTTGCTTCTTCTCTTCGCCCAAAATCCGGGACGGGCCTATAGCCGCGACGAGTTGCTCGACGAGGTATGGGGCTACCAGTACAGCGGCTACAGCCACACGGTGAACACGCACATCAACCGCCTCCGCAACAAGATTGAACCGGACCCGTCTGAGCCCCGGTACGTGAAGACGGTGTGGGGCGTTGGCTACCGGTTCGCTGAACCCGACGAACTAACCATGAATGAAACGTGAAGCGTGATTCGTGAGGCGTGAGGAGTATCAAGTGTCAAGTCCTGAAATAGGTTTACAGTACTGAACCTCTTCACGCATCACGACACGAGGCAATTCAGTTCCATCTGAGGAATCAAGTTTGACACGGTAGTAGCCGAACTTCAAACCATCTTTGGGTCCCGATGCGGATTGGCTTTGGGAACGACGTGCACCGCTTAGTCGAGGAGCCTCCCCTCATCCTGGGGGGCGTCGAGGTTCCGCACGAGGCAGGCCTCGCCGGCCATTCGGACGCCGACGTGCTCCTGCATGCTGTCGCCGACGCCCTTCTAGGCGCCGCTGCGCTCGGGGACCTCGGGGCCCACTTCCCGGACACCGAGGCGGAGTGGGAGGGGGCCGACAGTCAGGATCTTCTGCGTCGGGTGGCCCAACGGGTCGCGGACCACGGCTACGCGCCCCACAACGTCGACGCGACGGTCCTCCTAGAGCGGCCCAAGCTTCGCCCCCACGTCGACGCCATGCGGACCAACATTGCCCGCGCACTCTCCATAGACCGCGACCAGGTCTCGGTTAAGGCCACCACGACCGAGGGGCTTGGCCTGGTGGGACGAGAGGAAGGCGTGGCGGCCCAGGCGGTCTGCACAATCCAAGCGACGTGACAACATTTCGAACTTCGAACCGACCTGGCCCTGTGTTTTCGAGTTTGCTGGACGGGTTCTCCGACTTCTTTACCTGGATGAAGGCCCTGTCGCCGATCTGGGCGTACCTCACGCTGCTCGTCGTCGCGTACGGGGAGAACGTCATGCCGCCCATTCCCGGCGACATGGTCGTCGTCTTTGCCGGGTACATGGCCGGGATCGGGCAGCTGCACCTCGGCCTCGTCATTTTCCTGTCCACGGTCGGCGGGGCGCTCGGCTTCATGTCGATGTACGCCGTGGGCTACAAGCTCGGCCGGGCGATCCTCAACCCCGACCGCCTCCAGTGGCTCCCGCGGCAGGGCTTTGATCGCGCTCAACGGTGGATCCAGCAGTATGGGTACGGCGTGATTGCCGCCAACCGGTTTCTGAGCGGGGCGCGGT
>CAZRPQ010000320.1:0-3383 GCA_964601725.1 uncultured Salinivenus sp.
GCCGGCGAGTTTGACACGCCCGCCGACGTGGACCCGACGAACGGGCAGTTGATTCTCGTCGCTGACACCTACAACGGCCGGGTGCAACGCTTTTCGGAGGAGGGGCAGTACCTGGAGTCGCTCCCCATCGGACGGAGGGATCGCAGGGGAGGAGAAGGGTGGAGCTTCCAGGACGGGCGGGACGGAGCAGCGGTGCGGGGCGACGGCCGCCCCGTCGCGGTGGCGCGGGACGACGAAGGGACTCTCTTCGTGCTCGACGAGCGCACCCCTCAGCTCCTGACGTGGAGCGACCTCGGCCGCTCCGGGCAAATTCGTGAGGCCGGGGACGATCGGCTCCAGGATCCGGTGGCCCTTGCGGTGGGGGACGCCCGGCTGTACGTGGCCGACGCCGAGAAGGAGGCGGTGCTCCTCTACGACACGTTCGGCACGTTCCTGCGGCGCGTGTCCCTGCCGCCCCTCCCGAGCGTGCGCGCCCTCGCCATCCACCGCGGGCGCCTCTACGTCGTCTGCGCCGATCGGATTCTCGTCTGGACCCGAGGGAAAGGTCTCGTGGCCGAACACCCCGTCGACCTCCCCGAGCCGCTCGTGGACGCGGCGTTCGACGAAAATCGCGCGTACCTGCTCACCGCCACGCGCCTTCTCCGCCGCAGCGGCTGGTGACGCCGGGATCGTCCGTTCGGGCTGCATGTTTGTGTAACTCTGCCCGAGGACCTGTTCCCAATGCTGTTCCACCCGTCCCGCCAGGATCCTCTTCTCCGTGACTCGCGCTGCGTCGATCGTTCGGGTGCTGCTGTGCGGGGTGGGGAGTCTGCTCCTCGTGGCCGAGGGTGCGGCCCAGGACCCACAGCGGTCGAGCCCCGACCCTCGTCGGGACACCAGCCGCGTGCTCGACCGTCTTGGCCGTCACCGGGACACGATCGACACCTTCCAGCCCCAGCCCTACGAACTGCGGCCCTACGTCCTGCCGGGCAGCGAGACGATCTGGGTCGGGCCGACGCGACTCGACACTGCCGAGTACCGGCTCGACGCCCGCACCGGTCACCTCTGGGTGCAGCGGGACGATCTCCTCGGGGCGCGCGACACGCTCTTCGCCCGCTACCGCACGTACCCGTTTGCGTTCGACGACGTCTATCGGCGCCGGGCGCCCGACACGAGCCTCGCGGCCGACTCGGCCGCAGTGGCGGTCGTGGAGGAAGAAGACCCGGACCCCGGCGGCTTCGACCCCTTTGAGGGCATTGACATCCAGCGCAGCGGATCCATCTCGCGGGGCGTCGTGGGCGGCACGCAGCGCGACGTGACCGTGGAGTCGGGCCTGCGGATGCAGCTGCAGGGCGAGGTGGCCGACAGCGTCTTCATCCGCGCCCTCCTTACCGACGAGAACACGCCGATCCAGCCGGAGGGCACGACCCAGCGCCTTCAGGACTTCGACCGCGTGTTTTTGGAGGTGGACGCCCCACAGGGCACCGCCCGCCTCGGCGACGTGGACGTGGACCTCGACGGGGGCACGTTCGGCCGGTTTACCCAAAAGGTGCAGGGCGTGGCGATCCGAAGCAGCGGGCTTGGCACCAGTGTGGGGTTGACCGAGAGCCGCGTCTCGGCGTTCGGGGCGGTGAGCCGGGGGCAGTTTCGCACGCAGGACCTGGAGCCGAGGGACGGCGTGCAGGGCCCGTATCGCCTGCGCGGCACAAATGGGGAGGAGGCCATCATCGTCATCGCGGGGTCGGAGCGCGTCTACCTCGATGGAGAGCGCCTCACGCGGGGGCAAACCGAAGACTACGTCATCGACTACACGCAGGCCGAAATTTCCTTCACCGCCAACCGCCTCATCACCGACGACCGGCGCATTACCGTCGAGTTTCAATACTCGACCACGCAGTTCACACGGACGCTGGTGGGTGGACAGGTGAACGCCGGGGCGTGGCGGGGGGACGACGGAGCGTCGCGGCTCAACGTCGGCGCCACGGTCGTGCGCCAGGCGGATGGGCGCGACTTCCAGACCGCCTTCGACCTCTCCCGCCAGGATTCGCTCCGCCTCGTCCGTGCGGGGGACGACCCGGCGGTGCGGAGCGGCGCGCGGCGCGTCGAGTTCGATCCCGAGGCCCCCTTCGTCCACTACCGGCGAGAGCCGATCACGACGCCCGACGGAACTCCGGACACGATCTTCGTCGCCCTGAACGAGGCGCCCCCGCCGGGGACCCCGGTCTTTCGGGTGCGCTTCACGCGGGTGGGGCAGGGAAACGGGGCGTACGAGCGCGCCGGGCAGCAGACGAATGGGGTCGTCTACGAGCACGTGGGCGCCGGGGAGGGGGCCTACTCGCCCACGCAGCCGCTCCCCGCGCCCACGAAGCAGCGCCTGGTCGACCTGACCGGTTCGATCGAACCCATTCCGGGCGTCGAGGTGTCCGGGGAGTGGGCGCAGTCCGTGAACGACCAGAACCGCTTTTCGAACCTCGATTCCCAGGACGATCGGGGGCGGGCCTTTTCGGTGGGCGTCCGGCTCGATCCTCAGCCGCTGGACATGGGCTCCGTGTCCCTGGGAACGGTGTCGGGGCAGGTCCAGCGGCGTCGACGGGGCCAGAACTTCGTGACGTTCGACCAAACCCGCCCCATCGAGTACGGGCGGCGGTGGAACCTTTCCCGGGGCGGTTCGGGCCTGCCGGCCCGCCTCCGCGATCGCGGGGACGAGACGGTGGACGAGGGGCAGGTGACCGTTGACTGGGGCGAGGGGTCGGCCCTGGAGGCCGGGCTCGGACGACTGCGCGTGGGGTCGGCCTTCGAGGCGTGGCGACGACGGGGCCGGCTCTCGATCCAGGAGGCGGGATGGCCCCGCCTGTCGCTCCAGACACTTGCGATCACGAGCACCGACCGGCCCGCGCAGGTCGACGGGTTCTGGCGGCGGCAGGACGGCACGGTGCGCCAGCCGCTCCTCGACGGTCGTCTGGTTCCCAAGTTCGAGGTTGAGCGCGAGGCGCGACGGCAGCAGGTGCGCGGCACCGATAGCTTGCGCAGCGAGTCGTTTCGATTCCTGGAGCTTCGCCCCGGCCTGTCCTACCGGGAGGGGGCTCTGCAGGCGACGGGGAGTCTGGAGTACCGGACGGAGGACGGCGTCGTGGCGGGCTCCTTTCGGGAGGCGTCGCGGACGTGGACGGCCCGGACCGAGGTGACCTACGACCCGGAGGCCCCGTACCGAACGTCGCTCCAGGGGGGCGTGCGGCGCCGGCACGTCCCCGACGTTTTCCAGCGGACCGAGCAGCGACGGGAGACGGAGTCCGTCATTATGAAGGTCGAGGGGCGGGCTCAGCCGTGGGACCGAGCGGTCGACGCCCAGCTGCTTTACGACGCCGCCACCGAACGAACGCCGATCCAGCGCGAGATCTTCGTGC
>CAZRPQ010000321.1:0-3381 GCA_964601725.1 uncultured Salinivenus sp.
GCGACAGATGGGTCACGACGTCGAGAACGCTGGCCCCGAGGGCCTTCCGAACCCCAATTTCTTTGGTTCGCGTCCGGACGTGGTAGGCGGCGAGACTCAACAGCCCGAGGAGGGCGATGAGGATCGCGAGGATGGCGACGCCCCCAACAGCCGACGCGAGATCGCCGAGGGGGCCGTATCGCATGCGGAGCACGTCCTCGTAAAAGCGGCTCTCGAAGGGATAGGCCGTGTCGAGACGCTCCTGCCACAGCTGCTTCACGTCACGTTGGACACTGGCTAGGTCGCTGGTCCGGGCGCGGACCAGGGCGTGGTCGTACCGGTCGGCGTCGGCGTAGAGCATCACCGGGTCGGTCCGGGTGCGGCCCATGTTTGCGTAGACGTCGCCCGCCCCCGTGAATTCGAAGTTCTCGACGACCCCCACGACCGTGCGGGGGGCTGTCGCCTGCGATGGGTCGCCCTGGGTCACTTGCGTCCCCAAAATGTCACGGGGACGGTCAAAGCCGAGGGCCTGGACGGCGGCCCGGTTGAGAATGAGCGACTCTCCGTCCGCAAACCGCTCGTTCCAGTCCGTCAGCGAGGCCCGGAGGGGCAGGTTCATGTCCCGGACGTAGGTCGTATCGACGGCGTAGGCCACCGGGTCGATTGGGGATTCGATCCGGTCGGAGCGGAGGGGGTGAGAGGTGTAGCTGCTGGTCCCGAGCATCAGATTGTTGATCCCCGACACCGTCTCGACATTCGGGAGCTCCTCGGCGGCCGTCCGGAAGCGCTCGTACGATACGTCCTGGAGCTGCACGCTGAGCAGCCGCTCCGTGCGCAACTGATGGTCGGCCGCGGCCATCGATCGGGTCTGGCGCAGCATCGTCGCGGCCGTCACGATGAGGATGAGCGTAAACGCGACCTGAGCGGCGATCAGACCACTCCGGAGCCAGGCCGGTCCGCCTCCAGTAGTAGTGTCGCCCTGCGTGCTCAGCACCTGTGCCGGACGATACGTGGCCAGCACGAACGCCGGGTAGGCCCCCGACAGTAGGCCCACGAGCACGGCGATTCCCACCGTCAACCCGATTCCGCCGGGCGTGAACAGCCCGCCCAGTTCCAGCGGGGGAATGCCGAGCAGGCTGAAGAGGTAGAGGTCGTTGAAGAGGGGCACGAGTCCCGCCAGCAGCAACACGGCGATCCCCGACGCGAGCAGGGCCGTCACCACCGATTCCGTCAGGAACTGGCCAACGAGCTGGGTGCGCTGTGCCCCCAGCGTTTTCCGCACGCCCACCTCCCGGGCCCGCCGCAGCGACCGGGCCACCGACAGGTTCACGTAGTTGAAGCTGGCGGCGAGGAGCGCGACGATTGCCAGTCCCCCCATCAGCCAGAAGATCCATCCCGGCAGCATGAGCAACCCCGAGATCTCGTTTGCGAGGGTCGGGCTAAACCGCATGTCCCCGAGCGACTGGACCACGAGGCGAAGATCGTCGGCCGCCTCCGCTCGAGCCCGGTTGTCAACCAGGGTTGCAGCCGCGGTTTGGAGGGAGGTGGACGCCGTGTTTTTGCCGAGCCGCACGTACGTATTCTGCGTGTAGATCTGCTCCCAGGCGTCGGGGCTGGACGTCGCGGAAGAGTCTTCGTCCGCGGACAGGTACACGTCGGCTGTCACGTGTGAGGGGCCGTCGGGAGGCGCAAGGACCCCGACGACGGTATACTCTTCTTCCCCTTCGTGCCGGAAAGATTCGCCCACGGGGGTCGAGGTGCCAAACAGCTGGCGCGCCGTTTCCAGAGACAGAACCGCCGTGCGGGGCCGCGACAGCGCGCTGCCCTGCGTTCCGGCCCGGAACTGAAAGCCGTCGAAGATCGCCCAGAACGCATCGGTGGTCCTCATGGCCTCGACGGTCAGGCTCTCGTTGTCGTGGACGATGAAGCTATCCTCGTCCTTCCGGACGGAGGCGACGGCATCGAGGCCCGCGACCGACTCCCGGAGGGCCGTCGGGAGCGGCCCCGGTGCGGTGGCGTAGTGGAACCCATCACTTTGGTCCAGCGTCGTCACGCGTTGGATCTTCTCGCTGTCCGAATGGAAGCGGTCCATCCGCCATTGCTGGCGCACAAACAGCAGCACGAGGAGCGCCACGGCCAGGCTGACGGCCAGCCCAATGCCATTGATGGCCGTAGAGCCGCGGTATTTCCAGAGGGCGCGAACGGCAGTCTTGAAGTAACTTCGAATCATGAGGGATATTGAGTTGCTCAGAAACGTCGGGGTCGGTAGTCCTCAGGCGAGAACGCTCCGCCGTTCCGGGGGTGCGTTCCACGACCCGTGCTTACTCGGCCGGCACCGCCGTCTCCGCCTCAACGGGATAATCAGCCTCGATCCAGCCGTCGTCCAGCTCGATGATGCGGTCGCCGTACCGGGCCAGGGGTTCCGAGTGGGTCACCTGCACGATCGTCACGTCGTCCTCCGCGTTCAGCCGCGTCAGGGTCTCCATGATCTCCTCGCTCTGGTCCGACTGCAGGTTGCCGGTCGGCTCGTCGGCCAAAATCACCGTGGGCTCGATGATCAGCGCCCGCGCCACGCCCACGAGTTGCTGCTGGCCGCCGGAGAGCTGATTGGGAAACAGATCCTTCTTCGCCACGAGCTGAAACCGATCGAGCATCTCGGCTACCTTGCTCTCGCGCTCCGACGCGGAGAGCCCCTTGTAGATGAGCGGGGTCTCCAGATTCTCGTAGACGGTCAGGTCGTCGATCAGGTGGTACGACTGAAAGACGAAGCCAATCTGGGACCGGTGAATCTCGGTCCGGCGGTCTTCGCTCATCGAGTGGACGGGGTCGCCCATGAACTCGTATTCGCCCTCGGTCGGCTCATCGAGCAGGCCCAGGATGTGGAGCAGCGTCGTCTTGCCGGCGCCCGACGGGCCCTGGACGGTGACAAACTCCCCTTTCTCGATCTCGAGGTCGATCTGGCGGAGGACAAAGATCTGCGAGAGGCCGTTGCGATAGGCTTTGGTGAGGTTGCGTGTGCGAATCATGGCAGGGGAACGAGAGAACGAATGAGAAACGCGACAACGGGATGCGGGGCGAGGGCCTCGGACTGCGGGGCGGCGGAAGCTTCCTCGGACCGGGCCCGGTCGCGGCTGCTCGGAAGAGGAGCGGCCGCCCGCCACTCGGATTGCCAGGGAGTGGTCACCACCAGGACGGCCTGGGTGCGGGTCACCCCGAGGTCCACGTAGTCGGTGTCGATGAGGAGCGTCCACGACTCGTGCGCGGAGGGATTCGGGGACGGCTGCACCGTGAGGCCCCCAAGGACGGCCCCTACGATCCAACCCGCGAGAACGAGTACCTTTGCTGGACGAATCATGGCGTCTGGGGGACGGAAAGGGAAGAGTCAATTGCACCGATGGCAAA
>CAZRPQ010000322.1:0-3379 GCA_964601725.1 uncultured Salinivenus sp.
AACAGCCACTGGATGTACCTGAACGGCGTCATCCTCGTCTCCCCCACCGGCCTCGGCATGGAGCCCGCGGGTCCCTCGCCCCGCTCCGCGGCCTTCAAGCTGCCCTACTACGCGGCCACGGCCTGGTACCACGAGCAGCTCCCCGGTGCCCTGCAGTCTCGCGACCTGCCCGACCTCCTATCGGAGGTGGAGAAGTACACCGTCGAGCAGTACGTGCCGGCCCTCACGCGCGGCGGCTTCATTGACGACCAGCGGCGGCAGAAGGTAGCCGGGCAGGTGGCCCGCTACTCGGGCCTCTCCGAGCAGTTCGTGCTCGACCACAATCTCGCCGTGCCCGCCTCGGCGTTCTGGAAGGAGTTGCTCCGGGACGAGGGACACACGGTGGGGCGCCTGGACTCCCGGTACAGAGGGGTCGATGTCGACAATGCCGGGGACCGCTACGACTATCCGGCGGAGCTGACGGCCTGGAATCATGCTTTCACCCCCGCCGTCAACCACTACCTCCGCGACGAGCTGGGCTTTGAGACGGACCTTCAGTATAACAACTTCGGCTCCGTCTACCCGTGGGAGGACGACGACAACGACACGGGGGAGCAGTTGCGGGAGGCCATGGCGCAAAATCCCTACCTCCACGTCATGGTGCAGTCCGGCTACTACGACGGCGCTACGGACTACTTCTCGGCCAAGTACGTGATGTGGAACCTCGGCACGCGCGAAACGATGCGCGATCGACTGCGCTTCGAGGGGTATCGGAGCGGGCACATGATGTACCTCCGCTCCGAGGACCTGGCCACCTCCAACGAGGACATTCGCGAGTTTATCGAGGCCTCCGTTCCGGACGAGGGCACCCCTGCCCGGTACGGGCCGAATCGGTAAGTGTGGATGGAGGGAAGTACGGAGGGGGGAGGCCTGCTACAGGGAGCCATCCCCAAATATCTCCACACGTCCACACCTCCACACGTCCATCCCTACAGCGCTGCCACGACCTTCAGCATGTCGAGCGCCGTGATGACGCCGCGGATCTGACCGTCTGCGGTAACGAAGACACGGTGAATGCCGCTCCGGTGCATCACCTGGGCGACCTGCTGGACGGAGGTGTGCTCGTTCACGTCGTAGACCTGCGGGGTCATGACGTGTTCGGCGGTCGTGTCGCTGCCCTGGCTGACGCGCAGGTCGTTGAGGTCTTCTTCCGCGTATTTGTTTTCGAGTTCTGTGCGGTAGAAGGCCGCCGGCTGCTCGGACGCAGGGTTGCCCGCCGTGCCATTGTAGCGGGCAACGTCGGTCAGTGAGATGACCCCCACCAGCTGCCCGTCGTCCACGACGGGAGCCCCAGAAATGTCGTGGTCGGTAAGGAACCGAGCCACGCGGTCAATCGGCCAGTCGGCGTCGACCGTTTTCACGTCGGTCGTCATCAGGTCCTTTGCGCTATTCCACTTCATAGAGACGAAGAGGGCAATTTCGAGCGGAAAATCGGAAGACGTGGGACGTATCACGGATCGCCCCAATCCATGTTGCGAGTGCCTCGTGGAACGGCGGCAAATTTTTTCTGTCAGTCGTGCCGCTGGATGCGTCAATCCCCGCCTCTTCCGACGAAAACGGAACTCGACGGGGCGCCATTTCGTGGGCACGTCTGCGGAGGAATGGGCCCGTAGCTCAATCGGTAGAGCACCGACCTCATAAGTCGATGGTTGTGGGTTCGAGTCCCGCCGGGCCCACCACGGGCGTTCCCCCACCGCCCCTAACGGCGCGTGTCCGGAGGGGAACGGATGGGACCCCGAAACCACATTCATCTCCCGAGACACGAGTGGAGGCCGACCGGTCCTCGTTGCCTCCGCGGCCTTCAACTCCCCCTGGCATGACCCCGGCGGCGCAGTTCCTATGCCCCGATCCATCCAGCGGATCAAATGGAAACGGTCGGAGGAGGCCTCGTATACCGACATCACCGGTGCGATCGAGGAGGGCCTCGTCTCTGCCACGCCCCATCCGGACGAGGAAATTGATCGGCCGAAGGGCTACTCGGTGACGTTGACGCTGACCCCCGAAAGCACCGATCTCGCCGAGTCCCTCCAGGCGGCGCTCATGGACGTAGACCCCGCTGAAATGATCGTGCACCTGCAGGGAGCCGAGGAACCAATCACGGAGCTCCCGGTCAGCGTGAGTAAGGTGCCTCATCCAGGCGACCAAAACGTCGCGGAGCTCGGCGTTCCCCCCGAGGGGCACGACAAGCTCCACGAGCATTTCTGACCCTCTACGTGCCCCTCCGAGCGCCCCGCAGAAGGAAATCGTGCGGTGCGGCGTCTGTGGCGGAGCGTTCATGCGGGGAGGAGAGACCGGCGGCGGGGACTGATCGTCACTGCGGGGGCGAGTCGGGGTCGCGGCGTCGCCGTCGGGACGGCGTTCCCGATCCCGACGGCAACTCGGCGTTGTAGAACCACGAGAAGCCGCCTGCGATGACGATGAACGCGAGGAGGAGTCCGCCTATCTCTCCCGGCGAGGTTTCCGGTGCCCCAATTTCCGGAAGGACAACAAGCCCCCCGACGAAGACGACGAACCCGAAAATAAACACCCCGAAGTACTCGACGATGAATTTCATGGGGCGACGGTCTCGGCCTGGTCGACGAGATCGGCGAGAATCCAGAGGGAGGGGACCCACAGGCCCACGAAGATGGCTGCCTGCTCGCTGCCACTGAACCAGAGATAGAGCGACAGTGCGAGTGCCAGCACGCCGGCGGCAAAGATCCACCCTTTGCTGTTCGTCATGAAGAGGTCGGGTTGCTGGAAGAAGCCGGAAACACAGAGGTCATAGCCAGGCTCGCGGTCAACCCAGCCGTTCCTCTACTTGCATGTGCGAATAGACTGACACATTGTACGGCGCCGAGTGGGATGGGGATCCGACGCTGCGAAGATCGTTGCAGCCGTTCCACACTGTGCTCGTCAGGACGTGCGAGCCGCCTCGAACGTATCTCTTTCCGTTCGGTGGTCGCTCCCCGTAGGAATCTCCGGGGCGAGATCGGGCCGTGCGCGCCGTAGCTTGGGGCTTCCTCGGGCGAGAAGAAGGGGCGAGCCCCCCTTACCGCACGACCGTGAGCTTCTTCGTGTGTGTATCCCCCTCAGTCACGAGCCGCAGGAAGTAGGTGCCGGTCGGCAATTCGGATACATCCATCCTCCGTTCCTGGCGGCCGTCCGCTTCGCCCCGGATGCCAGTCAGTACCTGACGCCCCAGCACGTCGTACAATTGGAGACGAACCGTTTGTCGCTCCGGCACTGCAAAGCGGACGGTGACCTGACTGCGGGCGGGGTTCGGGAACGTCTTCCGCAACTCGACCCACTCGACGGAGCGCTCCACCGTCACGGGATCCGTCAGCGTTTCGCTCCCGTC
>CAZRPQ010000323.1:0-3367 GCA_964601725.1 uncultured Salinivenus sp.
GTCGTGTAGTCGAAGTTGCGGTAGTTCTCCATGTGGTAGGCGTCGCTCCCACAGTTGCCGAACACAGCGCCCGGAATGCGCCCGGTCTTGTCGATGTAGTGGTAGCCGCTCCGCTCCCCGATAAACTCTGCCCAGCTGCGCACGCTCACCAGGTCTCCGTCGTCGGCGTCGAGGAGCGTCTTCGCCTCGTCCAGGTCCAGCATGTACTCCGGATGGCCCGGCACCTCGGCGCCGAAGTTCGCCACCGGCTCTGGAGCGACAGGCTCGGTTGAGGTCTCGTAGTCGGCTGACTCCCAGGTGTTGAGGCCCCCGTTAAGAATCTTGACGTCCTCGACTCCAGCGTACAGCATGAGGGCCGCACACCGCATGGCGCCCAGGTGCCCCGCGCTCTGTGCAGGGTAGTCCTGATCGTAGGTCGGGTATGAGAACCGCCCATAGAGCACGACCGTGGTGTCGTGGCGGATGCCCAGGTCTTCGAGGGCCGCCTTCAGCTGTTCCGGCGGGCGCCGGTTCCAGGTCTCCGGCGACTCCAGCTTGTTCGTGTTCAGGGGAATGGCCCCGGGAATGTGGCCGTCCTCGTAGTCCTGACGGTAGTCGAAGTGGGCGTGGCAGAGGACGTAGTCGTCGCCCCTCATCCCCTCAGGCTCTTCGCCGGAGATAAGGCCGTGGACCCATTCCGGATATACCAGCTGTTGACACCGGTCGAGCCGCCGCAACGGTCGGTCCGGATCAGGGGCCCACTCTTCCAGAAAATTGTCGTATACCCCCACGGCCTCGAATCCCAGTCGGGTGAGTTTATCGACCATCTCCGCGGCGTGCTCCGGCGTGTATCCGTAGACGGTCACAGGAGTCTCTGGAGATAGACATTTCTCATCGAGCACTTCAACCCAGTCCATGTACTGGGTCCACTGGAGGGGCAGGCTCTTGGCACCGGGGACGTGTCCGCTCCGCGGTTCCCCGTCGAGGGGCCATCCGTTGTACGCCGCACTGGGGCGAACGTCGAGGATCTCGTGGCTCGGATCGTCTGCCTGCTCGGCGAGTGCCTCGGTAGATACAGTCGTGATCGTTTCGGCCATGAGCAAGAGGAGAGAAGGGTGAGAGAAACAGAACCTCGATCACGAACTTGAGGGAGCGGATGGTAAGACGCAACTTTCCAGAACCCGTCTTGGCTGAAGAAACAGGGGAAAACTTCGCAACAACTTTCCAGAAGGGGGAGGGCCGATACGTATGGAGCAGGAGCGGTGTGGACGTATAGAAGGGGGGAAGGACGGCGAACAAGGGGATGGGAATGGACAGTAGGAACGTTCGCCGCCTGATCCAGCTCGACCCCCACCGCATTCGTCCGGCCTCGGACGACTCGGGCGCCTCCTGCATCAGACGAATGGCCTTGGGGCCCCGAGGCCGTGCAAAAGTTTTCGAAGATTAATGCCGACGGGTATGGGCGTTCGGACGTCTGGGGGGATCGGAGAAATCGCCCACACGCCCCTACTCGATCCTCAAAGCGTTCGGGACAGCGGCAGTATGGGGCCAAAAGTAGGCACTCGTTTGAGAACTGTCTCACGCATCGGTATGCACCCACCCGATGCCGACTACGGTCTCCCGGCCCGAACGCCAGGCATCGAAGGCCCGTTGCTCTTACACAGACGAACCGCCACAATGCCTTCTCGTAAGCCCCCCGACGAACCATGTCCTGGCACGATCCCAAACCGCCCGTCGCAGACTTTTGGCCGATGATGGGACGTCTCCTTCTGGTCACCGTCGTCGCGACGGCCGTCGTCTATCTCCTGTTCGCCTGACTTTCCTCTTTCCTCCGGAACGAAGCGTACAGAGCGGGCGACCCCGCGTCGTCATCGTGCGCGTTGGGTTTTTGGGTCTCGAAGCGGCCCACGTCTAATGTGTGTCCGCTCGGACCCCCACCCTCCCTCACAAGCCCAGTTGCAGTCCCACGGACGGTCTGGGTGAGGAACGCACGTTCGACGGGCTCCGCGTTTGCATCCCGAACGCTTCCGGGACCCGGTGTATTGGCACCAGAAACCGCACGAAGAAATTCTTCGAGACCGAGCCTGCGCGGGTGTCTTGCCTCTCCAACGGCAATCCGACCTGCCCGGGCCCACCCAGAGGACCCTGAGATCATGGGTCCCGCGGTCGGCGGCGAATGATGCCCGTTCCTTGTTCCGGCCCGGGCGCGACCGGGGACCTCTCGTCGGAACCTGCAGGCCTCTCTCATCAGCCCGACCGCTTGCCCCCGGTTAAGAAGACGACGGAGCCCTGTGCTTTCGCCAGTACCGCTTCAGGCCGAGCGCCGCCATCCAGCTCGGATTGGCCAGCTCGTAGCGCTCCCAGGTATCGTCGTCAACCCCGTTGGCGGCCGCAAGAGTGTGCATCCACTCGGTGACGGCCTCGCGCAGGGCCTCGTCGTCCTCGGCCAACTCAGGCAGCGCGTCGACCGTCCACGTGTCCGCAGCGTCAATGACGTCCTCCAGGCGGTCGAGGTGGGCCGACACGTCGTCGTAGACCCCAAAGTGGGTCGGGACGAGTCGGGTGAGGTCGTGGCGGTCTGTCGCAACGCGGAGGCGAGCGAGGCTCTCGCGCCAGTGGCCGAGTCGAATTTCAGGGGGCGCCAGCGGGAGCTCCACGTATTCTTTGCCCGGGAGCCGCACCCCCCCAACGTCGCCCGTGAAGCACACGTCGTCGACGACGTAGCTCATGTGGTGCGAGGCGTGGCCCGGGGTGTCGAGCGCAAGAGCCGCCCGGTCGCCCAGGGAGACCGTGTCCTCGTCGTTGAGCGCGACGAGTTGTGCTTCCGGAACGGGGTGCATGTCGCCCCAGAGCCGATCCATGTCGTCGCCGTAGATCCGCTCGGCACTTTCTAGGAGGGTCTCCGGGTCGGACAGGTGGGGGACGCCGACGTGGTGTGCGTAGACGGTGGCCCCGTGCCGGGCCAGATGCCCCGCGGCGCCCGCGTGGTCGAGGTGGATGTGGGTCAGTAGCACCTCCGAGATGTCGGCCGGAGTAAGGCCGTGGTCGGCCAGTTGGGCCTGCAGCATCGGGAAGGTGGAGCCGGGCCCCGTCTCGACGAGGGCTGCGCCGTCCTCATGGGGAATCAGGTAGGCCGCGATGGTCTGGGGCCGGTCCTGGAAATGGAGGTCGAGCGTTTTGGGGCGGTCGAGCATGGAGGTACGAGGTGTGGACAGCTGGACGGGTGGAGGTGTGGACGTGCTACGGGGGACAGTGATAATACAAGCGGAGTCGGCCACAACTGGCTTATACGAACTCGCAGGCTCCGTTCGGGTGTGGACGTCTGGAAGAACGTGTCCCGACTATCGTCGGGGTGGACGCGTGGACGTATTTCGCTTCCAAACGTCCA
>CAZRPQ010000324.1:0-3358 GCA_964601725.1 uncultured Salinivenus sp.
TCGGGGAATACGAAATACGCAATATGCTGAAAGCACCTATTCCTCCGCCTCGGCGGCCCGGGTCAAAACGCGTTCCCGATCCTCCTCGGGCGACTCCCCGGCGTGGACCATGAACACGTCCTCCAGCGTCGGGGTGCGGAGGGTGGCACTGCGGATGCGGTCGCCCAGGGTCTCGTACAGGGCCGACAGGAACGCGGGCGGATCGGAGGGCGCAACCTGCACGATCGACCCGACGATGCGGGTCGGTACCCCAAACTGGGCCTCGATGCGGTCGCGGAGCGAAGCGGGACCGTCGGTCTCCAGCCAGATCGTCTCGTCCCCCAGGTCGGCCTTGAGCGTGTCGGGGGCGCCATCGGCCACGAGAGCCCCGTCCGACAGGATGCCGACACGGTCACAGCGCTCCGCCTCGTCCATCAGGTGCGTTGCCAGCAGCAGGGTCGTGCCCTCCGCCTGGCGCAGCCGCTGGACGGCAGACCAGAACGTGCGACGGGCGGCCGGGTCGAGGCCGGAGGTCGGCTCGTCGAGCAGCAGCAGGTCCGGCTGGTGGAGCAGGCCGCGAGCGAGGTCTACGCGACGCCGAAGACCGCCCGACAGCTCGCCCACCGCGTCGTCGGCCCGGTCGGCCACGTCGAAGCGCTCCAGCAGCGCATCGATGCGGGTGCGGCGGGCCGCGCCGTGCAGGCCATAGAGACCGCTCTGGAAGCGAAGGTTCTCGCGGACGGTCAAGGCCTCGTCGAGCGCCTCGTCCTGGAATACGGCCCCAATCCGTTGCCGCACCGCGTCGGAGTCCTCGGCCGTGTCGAGGCCAAAGACCTGCGCCTGTCCCTCCGACGGCGGCATGAGCGTAGACAGGATCCGGAAGAGCGTCGTCTTGCCGCTGCCGTTGGGGCCCAGCAGGCCGTAGAGGGCACCCGGGGCCACCTGAAGCGTGACGTCGCGCAGGGCGCAGTGCTCCCCGTAGCGATGGGTCACGTGTTGAATGTCGACGGCAGGAATGGCCATGTGTGGGAGGAGCGTATGGGCGTTTGGAAACGGGGACGTTGGGGAGGGGGAGCGGCAAACCGCGCAATGCGCACTACAGGAACCAGTTCACCATCAAGAGCGCCACGAGGGCTGGAATGTAGAGTACGGACGCCTTGAGGACGCGCTTCGCCTTCTGCCCCGTTCGCTCCCCATTGAACACGATCGTCGTCCACAGGAACCACAGCCCGAGCGGCACGACGCCGATCCCGTAGATCCAACCCGCGGCGTCGGTGAGGACCGGCAGAACGCTGAGGGGCACCAGCAGGGCGGCAAACCCAATCATCTGCCCCGCCGTGGAATCGCCGTCCGGCTCCACCACCGGCAGCATGGCGTAGTCGCCGCGCTCATAGTCCTTGCGGTACATCCAGGCGAGAGACAGAAAATGCGGCATCTGCCAGCACGCGAGGATGCCGAAGACCGCCCAGCCGCCCGTGCCGAGGTGTCCCGTGGCGGCGGTGTAGCCGCCGAGTGCCGGCAGCGCTCCGGGGACCGTGCCGATCAACGTGTTCCACTTCGTCACCTGCTTGAGGGGCGTATAGACGAAGAGGTACAGCACCGCCGTCAGGGCCGCCAGGATCGCCGTGAGTGCGTTTACCAGGGGACAGAGGATGCCGACAGCCGTGCACACCAGCAGGATGCCCACCCAACGGGCCACGTCGGGGTCCACCCGTCCCGCAGGCAGAGGCCGTGCCGCCGTCCGTTTCATCAGTGCGTCGTAGCGGCGCTCGAGCACGTGGTTGAGCATGCCCACGCCCCCCGCGCAGAGGGCCGTGCCGAGCATGGCCCAGAGGAGCACCCCGCCGTCCAGTCCCGTCGGGGACCCGACGAGAAATCCCGCAAACGCCGAGAGCGTGACCACGGACGAGATTTCGGGCTTCGCCAGCACGAGGTAGTCCGTAAGCACCGCGCCGAGGGAGCGCGTGGAGGACTGAGCATCGGCCATGGCGGGAGCGGCCGAAACGGCCACAGGCGGGTCCGAGGGCCCGTCAGACGGAGAGTCCATATGCACGAAGAACCGGGCGAGAGTCATCGAGGCGAGTGAGCGAGCGGCGGAACGGTCACGGCTCCGCCCCGGCGAGCGTCGGCTCCGGCGCGTCCGTCGTCGCCCGATCCGTCGTCTCTCGGGACCCCGCCGGTTCCCGGTCCGACGGCTCCCGCTGCCGCGACACGAGCAGAGCCATCACGACGGACGCACCGAACAACAGGGCGCCAACGACCAGATGGGCCACCGTGAGCACCACGTACGCGACCACACCTCCCTGGCCGGACGGCTCATAGAGCGTAAGGAGCAACGAAGCGAGCCCGAGCGCGAACTGCAGTCCCATCGTCCCGGTCAGGACCCAGGCGGTGCGGCGCACCACCGGCACCGTGTCGAAGTGCTTCTCCGCGACGATGAGGACGGCGAGAACGATCCCGACCACCAGGAAGGCCCCGGCCACGTGCACGGCGGTGTAGCCCCCGGACATTCCTGCTCCGGGGTGCCGTAGCATCGCCCCGAGCACAATCTGGAGGTAGATCACCACGGCGGCGGCGTAGGTCCATCGGCGCAGGCGACGAGCCGCGTCGATCTGTGGCAGCGCGCCCTCTCGCCTGCGCCACGTATCGGTCACAAACAGCGTCATTGCCACGAGGACCGCAAAAAACAGTTGCGCCACGCAGGCGTGGACCATCGCGAGGTCGAGCGACACCCAGAGGACGCGCAGACCGCCGAGAATGCCCTGGGCGACTACGAGCACGGCGGCCGCGAGTCCCAGCTTTCGCATCCACGCCCGGGGATCGGCCCACCAGGTCCACGCGGCCAGCACGACCGTGAGCATGCCCACCAGGCTGGCCACAAGGCGATGGCCGTGCTCCGCCAGGTACGCCGGCACCTGCCACCAGCCTTCCGTCGGGTTGATCAAGTTGTAGGATCCCAGCGAGGTAGGCCAGTCCGGGAAGGCCATGCCGGCACCAATGCTCGTGACGACGCCGCCCCACGACAGCAGGAGAATGGTCGCGACCACTGTGGCCACCGACAGTCGGCGGCGCCAGGTCCAATCGGAATGGCGGGAGCGGGTGGGCGACACGGCGGTGAAGGTCTTTGGAAAACAAGGATCTGGCCCGCTGTAAAGACGTCTTGGCGGGACGTCTTCACAGGACCGATTCGTACCCTGCAATGGGCTGATTCTCCCACGGGAGGGGGCGGACTCGGTTCCATAAAGAGGGCGCAAACGGAACCATCGTCGGGGGCTTTCCTACGCCTTGTCGGCCTTTTCCCATCCCTCCTCTGCGAGTCGGTTTTCCCACACGCTTTCGTTACGCACTCCCCAACTGTCATGGCTACGAACGACACTCT
>CAZRPQ010000325.1:0-1228 GCA_964601725.1 uncultured Salinivenus sp.
GGGACGGAGTCGGCTGGGGGGCGACGGCGGAGACCCTGCGGGACCAGTTACTGAGTAGATCCGGAGAGGACCGCGTCAAGATGCCGGTCTTCTTTCTGGCGCATCGTGTTCTGGCCCGATTCCGTTGCGTCGTCGTATCCTACGAGGTGGAGCACGCCGTGAATGACGTAGCGGTACGCCTCGCGCTCAAACGACGTGTCGAATTCCTCGTGGCGCTCGGCGGCCGTGTCCAGGTCCACGTACACTTCCCCCTCCACCCCTCCGTCGTCTGCCTCCGAGAGGTCAGAGACGGGCTCGTCCCGAAGCGAGAAGGAGAGGACGTCCGTGTTGTAATCGTGATCGAGATACGACCGGTTCAGGCGTCGAACCGTTTCGTGACCGGTAAGAACCACGCTCAGGTGGACGAGCGCCGCCTCTTCGGCCGTAAGCACGTGGCGGATCACCTGTCGGAGCATCGCGTCGTCAAGGTGCCGAGACGGATGGTCCTGCTCGATCGAAAGCGATTCGGGATACACCTCGGACACAACGTCTGGGAGGTCTGAACAGACATCTGTTTCGGTTACCACGAGGAGTCCGGAGAGGATCCCCCACTGGAAGGGGAGGGGTCGACCCTGGCTGTGGGATCGACGTCAGAGGGCGCAATTCCTTCCGACGCTTCGTCGTCTTGCGCGTCCGTCTGCGCTTCGTCGAGGGTCACGACCTCCAGGGCGTGCAGGCCTTTCGGGCCGTCGTTCATCTCAAATCGGACACGCTGGTCGCTCTTCAGGGTCTTGAAGTCGTCGTCTGACTGTATATTCGAGTAGTGAACGAACACGTCCTCCCCGTCGTCGGGGTGATGGATAAATCCGTATCCCTTCTTGGCGTCAAACCACTTAACCGTACTCGTCTTCATAGCGTTGGGTGAAATTTTCTGTGTGATTCGGTCGCCTACCCGTTTCAGCGTCGCCCGGGCCAAAACGAGAGAAGGCCGGGCCCCAAACGGTTCAGCAATACGGTACGCGCGAAATGCATACTGGAAAAGCCCGAAGAGATTACACGCATCGTATCATTCTACATGTCACCGCATGAGGTCTGTGTGATCCCGTATTGGAATGATATGTACCCGGCAAATATAGTTGGAGTCGTTCGTTTTGTCAAGTGTGGAGAAAAGACGCCGCCACCATCACATGTTGACGTGCGGGATAGATGAGAACAGCCCCACTGCTGCTCTTGCCCCTATCTGCTCTTG
>CAZRPQ010000325.1:1328-3358 GCA_964601725.1 uncultured Salinivenus sp.
CTGCTCTTGCCCCTATGGCTGGACAGAGAACGCCGAGAGGGATGCGACGGGGCATTCCTCCGGAGAGACGGGCCCACCGATACGAGGGGGCCTCTCGCCCGAGGCCCGGGCCGAGCTTGGGTGTGTCGCGGGTGGAGCGGAGGGGCTGGGCTGAGGTGCAATTCCGTGTCGTCTACCGGAAGGTACCGCACACCCCGGCGGCGAGGGCAATGCCGCCCGTGGGAGGCGCTGCCGGGCGGGAAATAGCGGGACTGGTGCAAGGCAGAGACTCAACCTTTCGCTAGTTGGGAGGCGACGAGGGCTGCGGAGACGTTGGGGATGCGCCTCCACGACTGGGAGGGGACATCGTGCCAGGGAGCTTCTGCGTAGCCCCGCCTGTCGTATCGCTGGCAAGGCCGTATGCCCGACGGATCCGCTTGGGAACTTTGTACGGCGCGTTGGCCAGAACCTTGTCGAGTTCCTGGTCGAAGGTCTCCGTTGCATCCTTCCGATTTGCCTTCAGATAGGAAGAGCGGATCCGGCCTGCGTACTGGAGCGCACGGCTAAACTTTCGTCGTGAACCGGCCGTTCTGAGCTGATTCAAGACGAGCGGCTCGGCGTCCTTCAGGAGGCCTGCCACCTTCCCGGTGTTGCCGAGGGTGCGGTAGGCCTTGGCCGTGAAAAAGAGCGTTTGCATGTCGGCTGGAATGGTGGAGAAAGGAACCTCCTCCGTGAAGTTGTTCAGGAGCCGTTTGGCTGTTTGTGTGTGGTTTTTGCGCTCCAGTTGCTGGGCCGTGTGGGAGAAGTGGAGCCGGTACCCGTCCACCATCCGCCGCGCCCACTTATTGTAGTATTCGGTCGAATCAGCGAGATCCGTAAACCGAAACTGCGACATGCGCTTGTCGGTGAGGCCCGGAATCACGTGGCCGAGCAGTTGATCGTGCTTGATGGGGAGGATGCGATAGGCCTGGCCCTCCAGCTGGAAGTAGTTCTTGAGGTTAAGCTGTCCGGAGCGGGCGACCGTGACGGCAAAGTAGAGAGGCCGGTCCCAGCCGTTTCGGGCGACGGTCCGCAGCATGTTATAGGTGACCACGTCGGCGGTCTGCAACATGCGCGTATCCTTCTGAAAGCGACGTCCTTTCAGCTTCCAGGTCATCGGGCTTTCGAGGGTCGCTGAGCCGGTCGAATCCGACAGATACTCCCTGAGTTTCGGGCGGAGCTTGTCGGCGTTCACGGGCAGCGTCATTTGCTTCGGCTTCCATCGCCGGTAGCCGAGCTTGTCGATCTGATCCTCCGACATCGAGATGGGCAAGGGCTCCGACTCGTACGCGGCCTCGTTTTTGAGCTGGCGCACGTACCACTTTGTGTTGAGCAGCGACAGGTTCACGACGCGCACGTCTTTCCGCATCCCTTCTACGGTCTGGAGGTACCACAACGGATAGGTGTCGTTGTCGCCGTTGGTGAAGAGGATGCCGTTCTCCTCGACGCTGTTCAGCATGTTGTGCGCGTAGTCGCGCGGCACGTAGTTCCCGGAGCGGTCGTGGTCGCCGTAGTTCTCCAGCGCCATCCATCCCGGCACGGCCAGGAAGACGAGAAGCCCGGTGCCGAGCAGGGAGGCCAGCTGGGCAGTGTTCGAGAGGGCCTCCTGCACGGACTCGTAAATCATTTGCAGGATGCCGCCAGCCCCGATTCCAATCCACAGGCTGAAGGCGAAGAAGCTTCCCACATAGGAGTAGTGCCGCTCGCGCGGCTGCATCGGCGTCTGGTTCAGGTAGATGATGATGCCGATGCCCGTGATGAAGAACAGGGTGAACACGCTAAACGCCCGCCGCCAGTCGCGGCTGAAGTGGTAGAACGCCCCGAATAGGCCCAGCAGGAGCGGAAGCGCAAAATAGACGTTTCGCGACTCCTTCTCGCTGGGGGTCCGGAGGGTGCTGGCCGGTTTGACGTGCTGATCCAGGCCCGGAACGCCCGTCATCCACGGCGCGCCCTGTGTGTCGCTGGCCCGGCCCGCGAAGTTCCACATGAAGTACCGCACGTACATGTGCCCC
>CAZRPQ010000326.1:0-3344 GCA_964601725.1 uncultured Salinivenus sp.
GGCACGGACGCGCAGCTTCGCTACCTCCCCGAAACCTCCATCAGCGACTACGGCTCGGTCTCCCTGTTCGGGCTCTCCGTGCGGCACAGCCTCAGTCAGTACATTCCCCTCTCGCCCGTCGATCTCGCCCTTCAGGGAACGTGGCAGACCCTTTCCCTCTCCGGGAGCGAGGCCCCCAATGCAGGAAAGGTCGTCGACGCGTCCGGGTGGGCCCTCAATGCTCAGGTAAGCAGGGGCATCCCAGCCGCCCCCATCACGTTCTACGGCGGCGTGCAGTACGAGCAGTTCGGGGTCGACGTGAACTACACCTTACAGACGGACGTCGGGTCGCGGGACATTTCTTTCAGTCAAGACGCCTCGAACAACGTCCGCGCCCTGGCGGGCGTGTCGATTACTCTGGCCATTATCCAACTCAACGTCGACTACGCCCTGAGTTCAAACAACACAGTCAGCGCAGGGATGGGGCTGACGCTGTAGGGGCCAGTACCCTGGTGCGTGAACCGTGCGTGATGAGCGACAGGAGGTCACAATTCCCGCCTCACGCATCACTTCTCACGCATCACGCTTCCTGCATCACACTTGCTTCCTCCTGGGTTGGAGCAATCCCGTCTTCTTCGTACTGTTCGATGGCTCCTTCGACCACGCTCTTGGCGCGGTCCGGCCCAAAGAAGTCCTGCACCCGAACGGTCTTGTTTTCGAGGGCCTTGTAGTCCTGAAAAAATCGGCGGAGCTCGCGGAGACGGTGGTCGGGGAGCTCTTTGATGTGCCAGTAGTCGTTGAAGGCCGGGTCGTCCATGTGGATGCAGATGATCTTCGCGTCCTCCTCGTCGTCGTCGAGCATGCTCATGAGACCGATGGGGCGGGCGCGGAGGATGCTCAGGGGATCTACGGCTTCCTGGGCCAGCACGAGCACGTCGAGCGGGTCGCCGTCGTCTGCGTAGGAGCGGGGGATGAACCCGTAGTTGGCCGGATAGACGACCGAGGAGTAGAGCATCCGATCCACGCGCAGGAGGCCGCTCTTCTTGTCGAGCTCGTACTTCACCTTACACCCCTGCGGAATCTCGATGATGGAGTTGAATACGTCCGGGACGTCAGGGCCTATGTCGATGTCGTGCCAGGGATGGTTCATGGGTCGGCTCCGCTAAATTGGAAAGAAGTAGCCGTCGAGCAATCTGGTGTTGCAGGTCTCCGTTGCCGGCTTGTGTCGTGGTGCATGACGAGTGAAACGTGGGGCATGAGGCGTGAAACGCGAGGCGTGAAGCGTAACAACGTTCCACGAGCCGTGCTTCACGCGTCGTGAATCACGCATCAGTCCGACGGCAGCGGGAAACATGACGGGGGGTTGCACCCACGGGACGCACTGCGGGCTTCCCATCCGGAACATCTCCCCGCGGCGGAGGTCGTTGGCCCGCTCCGCCCCGGACGATTCACGCTCCAGGTCTCTCCGAGGAGCCGGTCCGCGGCGATTCCTTCAAGTGCTGCGAGGGGTCGAAAGAGCGCTCCGTCCCGAGCCACGCCGCCAGGGCCGCACTCGTGATGTGCGTCGCCTCCGGGTCGAACGAGGGGCCTGCCGTCGATCCCCCGAGGGCCTCAATGTCACCGTCCGCCTCGTCGAGCTGCCCCGCGAGCGCCTGCACGTCCCGGGCCAACCTCGACCCCACCTCCGACGCGTAGTCCTGAAGCGCGAGCGCCCGGTCGCGGTAGAGGTCCGCAAGGGTGCGCACCGCGTCGATCCCGCCCATCTGAACGCCCAACTCATCCGTTTCGCCGGCCGTCACCCCCGTTCCCTCCGTGAGCGTCGCCGCGATGGGATCCAGCCCCCGGTCCTCGAGGGCATCGATCAGGGCCTGGCCGAAGTCGTCGCCCCCGTGGACGATGATGCTCGTCCGCCCGATGTACGGACGGTCCGCGACGAATCCCTGAAGGCGATCGGCAAACTCGTCGGCGGACGCAACGTCCGTGGAGCGCCGAATGTGGTCGAGGCGAAAGGTGGCCTCGCCGTCGGACGATTCCTTTTCTTTCTCGAGAAGGGTGTGGGTTAGCTCGTAGGAGTTCTCGTCGTCATTCGGGAGAGCGTCGACACCGAGGAAAAATGCGTGGGCCATGTCGGAAGTGGAACTGATGATCAAAGCACATGACGGTCGGAAAATACGGATGCGACTCCCCGTCCGCTCGTTCCACGTTCGGCCGTTCCATCGCCCCGATGTCCCTCAAATTCACGCCGCTTCCCCGTCTACGACGCAGTACTGCACGCTGAAGTAGGAGCGGTCGTCCATCCACACGGTGTCGACCCGAAAGCCCGCCGCCGCGGCGAGGTCGGCAAAGCCGTCGAGCGTGTACTTGTGGGAGTCCTCGGTGTGGATGGTCTCCCCCTTCTCAAACGCGAAGCGCTCCCCCGCCACCGTCACGGTCTGTGCCGTTTTGCTCCGGAGGTGGCTTTCCATGCATCCTCGATCGTCGTTCCACACGGGTCGATGTTCGAAGGCGTCGAGATCGAACGTCGCGTCGAGTTCCCGATTCATGCGGCGGAGCAGGTTTTTGTTGAAGGCCGCCGTGACCCCTTCGGCATCGTCGTACGCCGCCTTGAGCACCTCGATGTCCTTCTTCAGATCGACGCCGATCAGCAGGCCGCCGTCCGGCCCCACTGTGTCGGCAATCTGCCGCAGAAAGCTCTGGGCCTCCTCTCGCCGAAAGTTGCCGATCGTGGAGCCGGGGTAGTACCCAACGGTCCGCTCGGCTGGGAGCGGCGGCTCCGGGAGATCGAGGTCGGTCGTGTAGTCGGCGCATACGGGCTGGACGGGAAGCGAGGGGTAGTCCGCAGCGAGCTTATTGGCGCTTTCCACGAGGTGCTCCTTCGAAATGTCCACCGGAACATACGCTGCGATGTCCTCCAGGTGGTCGAGCAGAATTCGGGTCTTCAGGCTGCTTCCGCTTCCGTACTCGACGAGCCGCGCCCGCGCCCCGATGACGTCGGTCATGGCCTCGATGTTCTGCTTCATGATACTGATCTCCGTGCGCGTCGGGTAGTACTCATCGAGCTCACAGATCTTGTCGAAAAGCTTCGAGCCGCGCGCATCGTACAAAAATTTCGAAGGGATCTGCTTCTGGGCCTTCCGAAGTCCGGCTAGTACCGCTTCGCGGAAGGATTCCGTGGCGGGTGCCTGGTCGAGTACGGGGCGAGCACTGGCTGCCGTTGGCATAGAGTTGGGGCGTGGATGAAGAGAAGGGGTCGGACGATAGAGTCGCTTCGCGGGACGCTCCGCTTCCGTCCGTGCACGCAACGAAGGGTTAAGAAGCTGTTTGGCGGACTGTCTATGGCCTGCGACTTCGCGGATCTTGTGCAG
>CAZRPQ010000327.1:0-3337 GCA_964601725.1 uncultured Salinivenus sp.
TCTGACCTCGGGGAGGCGGAGCAGCCCCCTCTACCAATGGGGTTCGACGCCCGGTTGGTCGACGACTACATCCCCGCCTCCGGATTCGGAGAGGGCCTCATCGTCGATTACCGAAACCGCCCCGTCCAGCCCGGTGACACGGTAAAGCACGAGATCAGCTTCCAAACGGAAGACGCGGCGACGGAGGTCACAATCAGCTGGGATCTGCACCAGAGCGTTACTGGAACGATCGAAGAACTGGAAGGCGGATACGGGCCCAAAGAGATGACCGGCAAAGACTCAATCACGATAGATCTTGGTTCACCGAAGTTAGACGCGCTCGTCACGCTCGAATACGAGCACCAGACTACCATCACGGGCACCGATGGGACGGGCAACGACACGGGATGGCGCTTGCTCGCTCCCCCCTCGGGCGCGACGCGAGCAGACCTCGAAGACAACCTGGATTTCAACGTCGGCTCGGGGTCCCTCTTGCACACCTGGGACGGCACGCAGTGGGTAGCCGCCACAAACTCGTCGGACCCGCTGCCGCGGGGCAACGGCTTCATCCTTTACTTCTTCGACAACAATGCCGACCCGATCTCCTCGGACGGCCTCATCCTGAACGTGCCCGGCGAAGGAGAGGACCAGACCACGGACGTGACGGTCGATGGATTGAACCAGAGCCACAGTCATCACCTGCTCGGCAACCCCTACGACGTCGCGTTCGACCTTGGACAATTGGAGGCTCTTCCGGGAAGCGGATTTCAGAGTACCGTACAGGTCTGGGACCCGTCCGGAAGTGGCCAGTGGACGACGATCACGCAGGGCGAGACGGACGACAACGTCGCCGCCTGGCAGGGTTTTTTCGTGGAGCGCTCGCAGACCGGGAGCGGACAGACGAGCCTCACCTTCGACGCGAACGGACGCCAGTCTGACCTGGGAGATCTGATTGGGAGCAAGAGTCAGTCCTCGTCGACGACCTCCGCCGCTCAGGTAGAGCTCGCCCTCACTGTGGAAAGCAACGCCGATACGGTGGCCCAGGAGGGCGTGACGCTGTTTCTTCATGAGCAGGCCGAGACGGGCTGGGACGCCTACGAAGCGACTCAGCTCCCGCCTCCGGACAACGAGGCATACGCTACGGTGAACAGTCCGCTCCAGTGGGACGGGGACCTCGTTCGCCGGGCGCAGGCCAGCGAGCCATTTCCGACGGACAACGTGCCCATCGCGATTCCCCTCTCCGTCCAGTCGGTCGGCGCGACCGGCACGGCCACCCTGCGGTGGCCCGAATCGGAACGGAATGCCCTCCCCGGCGAATGGGACGTGGACCTGATCGACACGGCGACCGGCACCACCGTCGACCTGCGCAAGGAGGCCTACTCCTTCAACCTTGAAGATGGGGACGGGTCGATCAGCGACCCCGACGACGCTCGCTTCGATCTCCGCGTCACGGCCACGTCCTTGCCCGTGGAACTGGCTGGGCTTGCGGCTGAGCACACCGGCGAGGCCGTCCGCCTGACGTGGCAAACGGCCTCAGAGACCGACAACACCGGCTTCTACGTCCAGCGGAAGCGGAGCGGGGCCCGCTGGCAACGACTCGGCTTCGTGGAGAGCAAAGCCGACGGCGGCACCACCGCGGAGCCGAAGCAGTACCGCTTCCGGGACCCGGGGCTCCCCTACGCGGCCGACTCGCTCATCTACCGCCTCCGGCAGATTGACACCGACGGAACGGCCCACGTTAGCAGGGAGACCGTTGTTCGGCTCAACGCTCCGGGGCAACTGACGCTCCAGTCTCCCTTCCCGAACCCGGCCCGCCAGCGGGCCACCCTCCACTTCGGTACGCCGACGCCGACAGAGGTCCAGATGGCAGTCTACGACCTTCTGGGTCGGCAAGTGGCCACGCTCGTGGACGGCCGCCTCGACGCGGGACGCCACACGGAGCAGCTTTCAATCTCCTCTCTCGCCCCGGGCATGTATTTCGTTCGGCTCCGGGCGGGGGGCAAGACGCAGACGCGGAAGCTCACAGTGGTCCGCTAATCAAGTTCAGAAATATGCTCTCTTCTTCCTACACTTCTTGATCGTTCGAATCCGCCATGCGCAGGGACCCTTATCGCCACTCAGTTTGGATTGACGTTTTCGGTGTCGTGCTCGTCGGGGCGATTTTGCTTGGGGGGGTCGGCTACCTCCTCTTCCAGGCGGGCGGCGCAGCGGGCGGGACGGGCACTGACCTCTCGCGCGGAGGCGGAGTGTCTTCTCCGGCGCAGAGCAGCCGGTCGGCTCGGCCTTCTCGTCCCTCTGGCGGTGCAAGGGTGGGGGGCGGCACCTCGCAGCCGCTTCTGAGCAGCCGATCCAGATCGGCCCCGTCGGGTACGGCGGCGCCATTTTCGGAAGGATGGCGGGCCGATGCAACCCCAAGCCTGACCGGCCCGTCCGCCTCGTCGGGACGGGGATCACCGGGAAGTGCTGGGGGAGCGGCCCCTAATCTATCAGGCACCTCCGGTCCGTCCTCCGGTTCGGCCCAACGATTTGGCAGCGGAGGGGCCCGGCACGGAGATGCGGACCGGCCCGCCGGGGCCAGCTGGCGCGCGGAGGCCCGGCAACTCGGGGGACAGGCCCGGGCGCTGAGTCGTCAGCTCGGCCAGATGGCCCAACGTGACGGACGCGGCACGACGGAGCAACCCTCCTCACAAGAAGAATCGGGGGGCGCCGAAACAGCCTCGGCCCGCACGAGCGGTCAGAACGTTCCCGATCCCCCCCCACCGAGCGTGCCCATCGACGACCACCTCCACTGGTTGCTGGTGGCGGGCGTCCTGTGGGGCGCCTGGCGGATCTGGCGGGGCGGATGATGCTCGAACTCCCGGGATGAGTTGTGGGCCGGGCCCCCGGTCCCCTGTGGAGATTCGTGCGGAGGCCAATCCGGGAACGGCCGGGACGCGCGGAACGGTAGTAGCCGACGACGAGGCCCCCGGCGATCTTGGTGGCCGGGGCGTGGGAGGCAAACGGAAGCAGGTCCCGATCTCGATCTTGGAGGAACGCCTCCCCCACCCCCTGTCTCAGTCCCCCGGCGGGAGCGTCCGGCGCAGCACGCGGACGACATTCTCGCCCATGATCTGCTCGACCTCCGCCGGCGTGAAGCCCTCCTCCAGGAGCGCCTCCGTTAGCAGCGGCAGGCCCGTCGCGTCGAACGGCACCGACACCGTCCCGTCGTAGTCGCTGCCGAGGGCCACGTGCTCCGTGCCTACGAGGTCGGCGACGTGGCGCATGGCCTCGGCCGTGGCGGTCGCGGTGGTGCCGCAGACGGCCTTCTCCCACAGCCCCACCCCGATGACCCCGCCCCGCTCGGCGATGGCCTTGATGT
>CAZRPQ010000328.1:0-3333 GCA_964601725.1 uncultured Salinivenus sp.
ATGAGACCTGGCGAGGACCGAGCTGCTCAACTCGCTTTGCCTGGCGCACCGTGTCGGTGGCGGCCGTGTCGGTGGCGGCCGTGTCGGGCGGAGGCGTGTCCTGTGCGTGGGCTGGCAGGGGTCCCAGCCCGGAGAGGACTCCGGCGAGAATGAACGTCGCCGAGACGACGATCCGACCCATTCTCGTCTCGTCCGCACAAGCTGCCCGGAGGAAATGTGGAAGGGGAGGCACGATCAACGGCACGGAATCCGGATAATCTCCGAAATGCTACGGGATGCGCCGGTGCGTTGCCCTTACGCAATGGGCAGTCCCAGTAACGGTTTGTGAAACCCTGTAGCGATTCGTGCCGATATGCGACGGAGCGTTTGTGGACGAGTGTTGTGAGCCGGCCGCAGCTGACCTCTCAGCGGAGGACGAAAATAGTGCGCGTGACTGCAATTTTCAAACACGACGGACGCGCCATTCCGTTCCCGAAGAGGAGGCTAAGACTCGGGTCGAGACGCCTCTTCATCTGCGGGGAGCAACCTATGGTGCACGGCAGGCGGGCCGGTTTCCCCTCGGTCGAGATGCAGCGCAGAGACGACCTCCTCCTCCCGTTCCGAGCACGGGCCAAAACGACTCGCTCTCTTCTCCACCGCGCATTAGGCCCGCTGGCCGTCGAGGGGACGCTTGGCGGTTACGTCCCGCAAATCATCGTGCCGCTCTTTCTGAATGTTGAGCCCCCGATCGGCCACTTCTTCGAGAAACCGATCGCGCGGGATCACATTCTCCGGCACGTCGGCGCCCCCACTCGAGACGGCCTCTTCGCGGGCGAGGAAGAGGGCCGCGACGACCGTTGGGATGGCCGTACAGCGCCTCATGGCCGTCTGCTGGGCCGCCGTGTCGTACCGCTCGATCATCTCGTAGACGAGGGTCGTGGGCCGCCCCTCCTTCTCTCCCCGAAGCAGCACGCGCATGAGCACCGCGTCTTCGTAGTCGCCCCCCAGGCGCTTGCGCATGCGGCGCACCAGAAGATCCTGGTACGTGAGGTGGGTCCGCACGCCAATCTTGCGATTTTCCGCGAGCCCGAGGCCAATGACGAAGCGCATTTGGTGAGCGTGGCCCGGCCACCGAATCGTCTTGTGGTCGAGGGCCTCTACGTGGCCGGCCAGTGTATCCGTGAGGGTAGAAAGCCCCCCCTGCGTGCAGAAGGCCTCCATGGTGCCGAAGGGCTCCTCGAACTGGATCTGTTCCTCGCGGGACAGCGCCTCCGCCTCGACGACCTGCCCGTCTTCGATCAGCTTCGCCGGGTTCGTGTAGTCGGCAAGGATGCGCTCGGCCGACCACGAGATTCGAAAGTTAAACGGCGGGTCCGGGTGCAGCGGCACGTCGCCCACCCGGAGGTGCGCGGCCTCGGTCTGATCGAGCTGGTCAATGCCGTGCAGGCACAAGACGTTGACGAGGCCCGGAGCCAGCCCACAGTTGGGCACAATCCAAACACTTTTCTCTCGGGCCCGCTCATTGAGCGCCAATTCCTGTTCTACGAGGGCGTCGTTCCCCCCGAGGTCGCAGAAGTGGACCCCGACGTCGAGACAAAGCTCCGCCAGTTCGGGATTGAAGTCCGCCGGGACGCAGCTGATGACACAGTCGCTGCCCTGTACGATCTGGGACAGCACACTCGTGTCGCGAATGTCGACCTGGAAGGACCGAAGGGACTGGTCCCCCTCCATCTGCTCGTGCAGCCGCTGCAGGGCCTGCGAGCGGGTGTCGCAGACTTGCACCTGCGTCACCTCGTCGCTCCGCGTACAGAGTTCGCGGACGACGGGAGCTCCGATGGATCCAGCACCGAGAACCGTGATCGTCATGTGCAGTGGGGCCGTCAGAGAGGAGGGGTGGACGGGGAAAAAGCACCGGACAAGCGGGACGCGGACACTACTCCACGTGACCGCGGCCTTCGAGGGCGCGCGACAGGGTGGCCTCGTCGGCATATTCGAGGTCGCCCCCGATGGGAAGGCCCCTCGCGATGCGCGTGACGCGGACCTCGAAGGGCTCAAGGAGCTGGGAGATATAGTACGCCGTCGTATCTCCTTCGACATTCGGGTTCACGGCGAGGATCACCTCATCGACCTCAGAATCGGACGCCGTCTCCGAGCCGTCCACCTGCCCGTTCGCCGACGGCGTGTCCTCGTCGATGGCTTTGCCGTCGGCGGGGGCGTCGTCCGGGGAGGCGTTGGCGGACGTGTCTTCGAACGACGGATCGATTCGCGTGGCCAGTTCGTGCACCCGGAGATCGTCGGGCCCGACCCCATCGAGGGGCGAGATGACGCCCCCGAGCACATGGTACACCCCCCGGTACTCATTCGTCTGCTCGATGGCCGTGAGGTCGCTCGACTCTTCGACGACGCAAATGGTCGACGCGTCGCGCTTCTCCGAGCTGCAGATGGGGCACGGGTCCCGATCGGCTACGACGTAGCAGGCCGAGCAGCGCTGCACATCCTCCTTCACGGCCATCAGCGCGTCTGCGATGGTCTCGACCTCGTCCCGCGGCATCTTCAGAACGTAATTGGCCAGCCGCCGGGCTGTCTTCTTCCCAATCGTGGGCAGCTTCGTGAATTGCTCCACGAGGGCTTCGACGGACTCCGAGGTAAACTGCATCGCTAGAATGCGGAGTTTGGAATTCGGAATGTGGAATTCGGAGTGTGGAGCTTGGTACTCGGAGTTTGGAATTCTCCATTCCACACTCCCCATTCCCAATTCGCTAGAGTCCGAGCTGGCTGAGGTCCATGCCCTGCGGCAGCATGCCACCCATGGACTTTTGCATCTCTTCCTGAGCCATCTCAGAGGCGTCTTCGAGGGCCTTGTTGACGCCCGCAATGACGAGGTCTTCGAGCAGCTCTAGGTCGTCCGGATCCACGGCTTCCGGATCAATCTCGATGCCCGTAATCTCCTGGGCGCCGTTGGCCGTGACCGTGACCATGCCGCCCCCGGCTTCAGCCGTCACGGTCTTGTCCTTCAGTTCCTCCTGTGCGGCATTCATCTTTTTTTGCATGTCCATCATCTTCCCGAACATGTCCTGCATGTTCATTCCCTGTCCCTGATTGGCCATAACGAAGGGGTCGTTCTCAATTCAAAGACTCGCGGTGGTGTGAGGCCCATGCCCACCGGCATCGATCGCCGACGAACGTCGGTTCTGTGCAGGGGGATCGGGCCGGAATGTACAATTACAAAGGGGTCCAACGGACGACGAACGGAACCGATCCCTCTTGAAAAATCTGGACCTGTGGAAGTATGGAGGGCGGGAGCCGTTCCGACCCAGCGGTCAGAATTACACATCTGTTGTCCGCGGTCCACAG
>CAZRPQ010000329.1:0-3310 GCA_964601725.1 uncultured Salinivenus sp.
TGAGATGAGGGGATTCCTTACCCCAGCTTGTAAAATTTCTCGTGGGTGACCTGCCCCTCGTCGTTCCAGGTGCGAACGGCCACCTGCTTCTGCTGGACGCGGCCTACCCCCTCGAGCGTCATGTCGTTATCCCACTCGGAGAAGGTCACATTATTGTCCTCGTCAACGCCGCGGGCCTTGATCTCGGCGGAGTGAAACTCCTCGAGGGCCCCCACGAAGTGCTCCTCGTACTCCCGATTGGTGTCCTTGCCGACACGCTCATCTCCGTCTTCCTCCATGACGATGTCGTCGGCGTAGAATTTGTCGAAGGCCGGGAGAATCTTCCCCTGGAGGATCATGTCGTTCAGTTCCTGGTCTCGTGCGTTTAGGTCGCTCATGGGTCAAGGTGGTTGGTTGTGAAAAGAGGAATGCAAGGTGCCGGGGTCCGCCCGGATTCGTGCTCCCAGGACGGTCTGCACGAACCTCATGCAGGCCAAACAGACCACCGGATTTTCTGTTGCTACATCATGCGTTACAACATACTTTTGGGCGAAAAAATTATTCCTCGGAGTCGTATCCGGCGTAGATTCCTTCACAGATGCGGGACAGATGTTGGAGATCGCGGTCGGAGACGCGCTCATCGAACCATCGCTGCACGTCTCGCACTTCAGGATCCAACTTCTCAAGCAATTCCAGCCCCTCGTCCGTGATGGTGTGGATCGTCATGCGACGGTCCTCTTCGCTCTTCGAGCGCCGGACGAGTCCCCGGTCGACGAGCTTGTCGATGAGACGCGTCACGTCCGGGGAGGGGTCAAGCATGCGTTCCACGAGCTCGCAGCGGGGGTGCCCGTCCGGATGTACGCCCCGAAGAATGCGGAGCACGTTGTGGTGGCTGAACTGAAGGTCATATTTTTGGCAGACCTGCTCAACCCGTCGCCGCACGTGTGCCGCCGCGACGAAGAGATTCAGCATCGCCTCCTGGGCCTGGTCCTCAAAGGGAACCGTTTGCTTGATGTGATCCCGAAGGATCTGTCCCATGACAAGACACGACTCGTTCAAAATTGTATGTTGTGACACATATTTGAGGACCATGGGGTTCCGGGCCGGGTGGCCCATTACGGCATTCTCACAAGAGGCCCCGGACAGAACCGGGCACGGGTGCGCCGGCGTCTTCAGCCGTCCAGCCGAGTCGTTCCGGGCGAGTGATCAAGGGACCTACTCGACCACCCTCGGCACCCGAACGTATTCGTCGTCGGCTTCCGGGGCGGGCTCGAGGGCCTGCCCTCGGTCGATCCGCTCCTTCACCTCGTCGGGCCGAAAGACATTGGTCACGTCCAGCACGTGGGACATGGGGGGCACCCCGGAGGTGTCAAGCTCATCGAGTTTGTCGACGTAGTCGAGGATCTGGCTGAGCTCTTCGGCCATTTTCGCTTCGTCCTCTTCCGAGAAGTCGAGCCGGGCGAGCTGGGCGACGTGCCGAACGTCGTCGCGAGAAACGGACATGGGGGAGGCAGGATTGAGCGGCGAGAATCGAGATACCAGTGCTGAGTGCGTCGGGCGGTACGAACACGATTCGACGGGAGTTTCCCCCGCGTCCGTCAGTCCGATACGGCCCCGGCCCGCACGTCACGAATCATGTGGATCAGGGTCGTGGCGGAGCGGAGGCCATGCTTCGGGCGTGGCTCCAGGTAGATTTCGAGGCTAACAGGCCCCCGGAACCCCTGCGCGGCCAGCTGCTCCAGCTGCTCGGTCCACCCCACCGCGCCCTCCCCGAGCGGCGTGTCGGCCCACTGCCCCCCCTCCACCCGACCGTCGCTGCAGCGGACGAGCGTGACGAGCCCCGCGAGCGCCGTGAGTCCCGTCGCAGGATCCTCGCCGGCCCGAAGGGCCCCAACGGGATTCCAGGCGGCCCGGACGTTCGGGGCCTCCACGCGGCTCAGCAGGTCGGCGAGGGCCTGCCCGGTGGGACACGCGGTTTCAGGTCCGTTGCGGACAGCGACGAGGAGGTCGTGCTCGGCCGCCTTCTCGCCCGCCTGCTGCAGCGCCTCCGCCATGGACTCGAAGGACGCGCCGGCCTCCGCCGCAAAGGGACTCACCGTTACGCGCGGACAGCCGACGCGCCGACACAGCTTGAGGGTGTCCTCGAACTCGAGGAGATCGTTCATCCACGCGGCCCGGTCGCTCACGGGCCCTTCGAACATGCTCGGCACCACGCTGGCGAGGAGAAACTCCGTGCCCTCCAGCTGCTCCCGAATCTGCTTCTCGTTGACGAAGGGGATCCGGTCGTCCGGCCCGCCGACGGTCCGCAGTTCCATGCCGTGCAGGCCCCAGAGCTGGGTGTAGTGGAGGGCCCGGTTCAGGTCACTCGTTACCGTGTCGGTCAGCCAGACAGGAACCATGACGATGGGGGGAGAGACGGGGGAGACATGCACGCGCCTTCCGTATCAACCCTCGGGAGGGGTGTTCCCCGCCCCTGCTGCGGCGTGGAGGCGACGGCACGGACCCTCCAGCCTCTCAATTTCTATTCGTTCTCGGAGTCCGGCTCCTGTTTGGACTCAGGTTCAGGAAACCTGTTGTCCTCTGAATATCGCTCGCCGAGCCGACGCAGGGTCTCCTGCGCACTTTGGCGGCGGTCGTCAATAAGGTCCTGGGCCGCTTTCTGCCGGGCCCGGGCCCGGAGGGGGTCCACAACTTCGGCGCGGAGTACAATCAAAAGCTCCCGCTTCGTGATGTTGGTCGACTCCGATCCAAAGATGTAGCGCAGCCCAAAGAACCAGCCCGGCAGATCTTTGAGGAGGGGAACCCCACTGCGCGTGGTCGTCTTCTGGGAGGAGATGAGTCCCCCGATGGCCGTCGCTTCGTCGTCGAGCAGTAGAACCTGCGTACTTGCTTGGTTCCGATTAATGGCCAGGCCTGCGCCGGTCGGCTGACTGTTCGAATCCTCGACGTCTACGTCCATATGGATGAAGTCCAGGACGGGCGCCCCGGCGGTGTCGGCCACGGGCTGGCTCAAAAGCGTCGGCGTAACGTCGATAATGATGCCCGTTTTGAAGAACTCCGTCACCGTATTCCCGGCAAAGTCGGTGGTCTGGACCGGTACGTCCTGCCCGATCTGGATCTCTCCCTGCTCGCCACTCTGGACGGTGACCTGGGGATTGGCAACGGTGCGCCCTGCGTCGTCCTGCTCCAGAAGGTTGAGGAAGCGGCGAAACTGAGACAGGGCAATTTGATCGGGGGCCTGCAAGATGTTGTCGACACTCTCGAAGAGATTTTCGGTTTTAATCGAGAACGTTTGCCCGTCCTGGCCTTGCCCGGTGCCGCCCTGGCTGCC
>CAZRPQ010000330.1:0-3290 GCA_964601725.1 uncultured Salinivenus sp.
GGATGTCCCGGTCGCGGGGGCCGTAGACGGCGGGCGGCCGGACGACCGTGAGGGGAAGAGTCTCCGCGTACGATTTGGGTGTCATCTCCGGACGGTCGCGGAGCGCCACCTCCATCTGGGCCTTGCTGCGCCCGTACATGCTCACCGGCTGGAGCGGTACGTCCTCCGTCGCCACGTCCTGCTCGCAGCGGCCCACCGCGGCGAGGCTGCTCGTCACCAGTACGCGGTCCAGATCCGGTGCGGCGTGCTTCACGGCGCCCAGCAGATTGAGGGTGGCCTGCACGTTGGCCTCGTAAAACGCCGCCTCGGTCGGCGCCTTTGTGCGCCCCGCCACGTGGTAGACCGTGTCCACCCCGTCGAGCGCCTCCCAGAGCACCTCCACGTCCGAGAGGTCGCCGTGAACGAACGTGACGTCCAGGTCGGACAGCCACTTCGGGTCGGAGCGCACGAGGCACCGCACCTCCTCTGTGCCGCGATGCAGCAGCTCTTCAACGAGATGGCTGCCGACGAAACCCGTTCCTCCAGTTACGAACGCCGTTTTTTTCACTTGAGGGCCAAGCAGTTGGAGAGGTGAGCGATAATCGTGATAAAATCCGAGGATCGAGACTCGAGGGTCGTGTCGTGAGCTCGACCGGCTCGACGTTATGAATTGACGGGCGGATGTGTCTTCCAAATGCCGTTCACGAGGCGTGCGCTGAGTTGGGAGTGCAGATGGCACTCTTGGAGGTCGAGCACCTCGTAGAAGCTGCCGGGCACATGCAGGCCGAGGGCAAAGCCCGTGTCGAACTCCTTCCCGGTGTCGATTTCCGCCTGCGTCAGCCGGCGGTCCGCGCTGAAGTCGAAGTCCATCTTGTTGCGGTAGAAGAACCGCTTCGGCGACCCGATCGTCGGTCGCACGTCTGCGGTCTCAAACTCGGTGTCCTGTTCAAAGGCCTCCGCCACGTGCCGCCGCTTCGCATCGAGCTGGGCGTCGTACTCAACATGTTGCCAAGTGCACCCGCCGCACGCGTCGGCATACCGACAGCGCGGTTCGGTGCGGAGATTGGTCGGCTCCAGGAGCGTGTCCAGCTTCGCCGTCGCCCAATCCGAGGAGGTATCGCAATGCGTGGGTCCATGCGTCCTTGCAGGCACCGGCCAAATCAGTCCTCAGGTGAGCAAGTACGGATCGACGCCGGAACTTCTACTTTTATTTTTCAAAAAACAAATACCGTCAGCCCCTTACGCCCGCCGTCCGATCAAGATGGCATCTCGGGTCCACCGACCCGTTCGCGTTGTGCTTTCGCATCGCAGCATTGAATGGTGGTCGCCATGCGCCGTTCTCTATGTTTCGGTGTCTTTGCGCTCGCCCTGCTCCTCGCCGCCTGCGACAGCACCGGCCCTGAATCGACGCCCGAGCCCCACTTCGACCTGACGGCGGGCGCACCGGTCAGCGCCTCCCTCGAAGGGAACGCTACGCTGGGCAGCAACCTGTCGTTTAGTGAGCAGAGCGTCTTTGTGCTGCCCATCCGACCGTTTGGCAAGACCCTCACCCTCATCCAACTTGCCGGGGAGCATGAGGAGTCGGTGACCCACGACTTGTCGTTCTTGCACCTGGCCGACGGCCCCCTGGAGCCGGGCACCTACGAGGTGGGACTGGACGCTCGGTGTGACAGTCCCTGCGGACCGGGGTTCTTCTCGGAGGAGCTCTTCACCGCCAGCTACGGGCGGCAGACGGCCGACTCGCTACACTTCTATCCGCTGGAGTCGGGCACGGTCACGGTTGAGACGGCCACCGACGACGTCGTCGAGGGCACCTTCTCGCTCGATGCGGCCGCAGAGGCCAGTGTGTCCCGCGCCGACATGGAGGCGTTCCGCGATTCGCTGCACAATGGGCCGCCGAGTGACACCACGGATCTGCCCCGACCTCCACAGCCGACCGTGACGCCTCTGGAGCCGCCGATGACCATCGATGGTAGCTTCACGGCAACCCCCGGCGCGCTGTCCGACCAGGTGATGCGACCGGGGTGGAGCATGAGCGGGGGCATCTTGGTCCCGTAGCTCCGTTTGCGCCGATGGGGACGAGAGGCGCCGGACGCGTGGGAACGCGGAAATTACTCTTCTCCGGAGGAGGGAGGTTCGGCTTCTGCTCCTTCCACGAATTTATACCCGATGCCGTATACCGTCTCCAGGTAGGTGGGATCGTCCGGAGTCGGCTCAACTTTTTTGCGCAGCGACGCCACGTGACGGTCAATCGTGCGGGTGGTGATGTCGCCGCTGATGCCCCACACGTCCCGGAGCAGTTGCTTGCGGCTCACCGTGCGTCCGCGGTGCTTGATAAAATACTCGAGGAGTTTGAACTCCAGATCCGTGAGTTCGAGGTTCTCCCCGTCCTTCGTCGCTCGTTCGCCGGGAAAGTGGACGGTGACCTTTCCGAACGAGTACACGTCGCCCGTGTCGGGGAGGGCCGAATCGCTCCGTGAGAGGACAGCCTCCACCCGTGCTGTGAGCTCCTCCGTATCGAAGGGCTTGGTCACATAGTCGTCGGCCCCGAGGTCAAACCCACGCATCTTGTGCTTGTGCTCATCCTTGACCGTGAGCAGGATGACCGGCGAATTGACCCCGGATTGGCGCGCCTCGCGCAACACGTCGAACCCGTCCTTTTCAGGCAACTTCACGTCGAGCAGCACGACGTCGTACGGCGGGAGAGTCGTAATTTCCTGCAGGGCATTTTCTCCGTCCGTCGTGCGCTGCACCTCATAGCCTCTTCGGGAGAAAAGGTCTTCCAGCCCGCTGCCGACATCGGGATCATCCTCGGCGATCAGGACCCGGGCCTCAGGAGACTCTGTTGACGTTTCGGTGGACGAGGACATGACCGTACCTAGACGAGGGACGTTGAGAAGAACAGAGGGAGGCAAAGCACTCCAGCTGGAAAACACCAGACCGGAAAGTTACATTATTGACGCGTGTAGAATAAGATTCGTTCCCTCCCCGAGGCAAATTATTGTGGGCACTGAACGGATGCGCCCCTGAAAGGTTACGTAGTACCGACGAGTTGCGGGCCGAGTGCTGCAGGAAAGGAGTCGTGGGGCGACCTACCGAAGCCCCCGGCCTCTGCCAAGAAGAAGAGAAGCAATTCTCCCTTCCACAGAAATTCTGCACCGCCCAATCCGCAACTCACAACCCGTAGTGACCAGTTTCGATTAGACCTGTCCACTGATCCCTGGCTCCTTTTAGACGGGGGACATTTGTAACACTAGATAGCATTTCAAGTCTGTGAGTTGACATCGATGGTCATTGCCAGCGCCCGGTAT
>CAZRPQ010000331.1:0-3282 GCA_964601725.1 uncultured Salinivenus sp.
CTGTACGACTACCTGCGTCAGCATCCGGACGTGTTTATGAGTCCGGTGAAGGAGCCGTGCTATTTTGCCTACGCCAAGAATCCGCCCGAGATGGCCGGGCCGGGGGACGAAGAATCGAATCGGGAGTCGGGGGTCGTCTACACGCTGGAGGACTACCAGGCATTGTTTTCAGGGGCGACGACCGAGGCCATCGTGGGCGAGGCCTCTCCTGTCTACCTCTACGACGAGGACGCGCCGCGCCTCCTGCATGAGCAGTGCCCCGACGCTACCCTCATCGCGCTCCTCCGAAATCCCGTCGAGCGGGCCTATTCGCACTACCTGCAGCTGGTGCAGAGTGGGCGAGAGCCGCTCGAGGGCTTTGAGGCGGCTCTCGACGCGGAGGACGAACGGAGGGAGGCGGGCTGGGAGTGGTCGTGGCACTACCGGCGCATGGGCTTCTACGGACAGCAACTGGCGCGCTACCTGGAATACTTCGACCGCGATCAGCTGCACGTCTACCGCTTCGAGGAGCTGACGGGGGATCCTGGGGGCTTTGCCCAGACCGTGTACCGGGCGCTCGGCGTAGACCCGTCCTTCGAGCCGGACACCGGCATTCGGCGCCGCGCCACGGGGGTCCCACAGCTTGACTGGCTGCACCAGTTCATCGGTACCCCGGACCATTTCCTGCGGCGATGGTCACGCCTCGTCCTCCCGGAGGCCGTCCGCGACCGGATCCTCATGGCCGTGCGGAACGCAAACCTGCAGAAGCCGCCCCTGCCGGACGCCGCCCGGGCCCGCCTGGTAGACACATACCGCGACGACGTGCAGCGGCTTGAGGCTCTGCTCGACCGCCCCTTCTCCGACTGGCTGACTACGGACGACGACCGAATCGCTGATGACGGATGATCGACCGGAGACCCAGACCGGCGCCGCCCCCAATCGACCGCTCAAGGTGCTCGGTTGGCCGGGGTTCACGAGCGAGAACGGCAACCCCTATACCCGCCTGCTGTACGAGGCGATGGAGGCAGGGGCGGACGTGGAGGTGGACGGATTCACGATGTTTGAGCCCTTCCAGCGCCGCTACGACGTGTGGCACGTGCACTGGCCGGAAGACTTCCTGAGCTACCCGTCGAAGGTGTCGGCCTACACGTACGTCACGGCGGAACTGCTCCTCTTTGCGTGGGCCCGGCTCCGTGGAACCAAGCTCGTGTGGACGGTCCATGACCTCGGTCCCCACGAGTCTTATCATCCGTGGCTGGAGGCCCTCTTCTGGCCGCTCTTCCTCCCGCTGGTAGATGGAATCATCAGCCTGAGCGAAACGGCCCGGGAGGAGGCGGTCTCCCGGTTTCCGGTGCTGCGTCGGTGTCCCAGTGCCGTCGTGCCCCACGGCCACTACCGCTCCGCCTACCCCGATCCCGTTCCGCGGGCCGACGCCCGGGGGCAACTCGATCTGTCGGAGCGCGCCCGCGTGGCCCTCTTCTTCGGGCGCATCCGCCCCTACAAAAATGTGCCCAAGCTCACTGCAGTCTTCCGGCAGTGGACCGACCCAGATGCGCGTCTGCTCGTAGCGGGCAACCCCAGCGAGGAAGATCTCGGGGCAACAATCGCCGAACGGGCAGCCGGGGATGCGCGTGTGTCCACGGAATTGCGATTTGTTGAGGAGCACGAGGTTCCGGCCATCTTTGGCGCCTCGGATCTGGTCGTGTTGCCCTACGACGACATCATGCACTCCGGCTCGGCGCTCCTGGCGCTGTCCTTCGACCGTCCTGTGCTGGTGCCCGATCGGGGGGCCATGAGCGAATTGCAGGCCCGCGTTGGGGCTGACTGGATGCGCACGTACGACGACGCCCTCACCCCCGACACCCTGGCCGACGCGATGGACTGGGCCGAGTCGCAGGATCGGTCTGCCCGGGCTCCGCTCGACGATCTGAACTGGGCGCCTCTCGCCCGCCAAACCGTTGACCTGTACCGCCGCGTGCTGCACTCGTAACTGCTTGTGGCCTGAGGCCCCGACGCATCTCCTCCCCGTCGTTGCTTCTCGGACGTTTGACGCTCAACCCCCAGAACGGACCCCCGACACTGCATGGATCTGCGCACCAAAGCCCTGGAAGGAGTGGCGTGGTCGGCGGCCCGTGTCTGGGGCAGCCGGCTCATTAATTTCGTGGTGTTTACGGTGCTGGCCCGGCTTCTGCCGACGGAGGCCTTTGGGCTCGTCGCGCTGGGAGGAACCTACGTCGCCTTCATCCGCGTCTTTGTCGATCAGGGCTTCGCCGACGCGCTCATACAGCGCGATGAGCTCACGGACGCACATCCGGATACGGCTTTCTGGGTGAACATCGGACTCAGCATTGTCTTCGTCGGCGTCAGTGTCGTTGCGGCCCCGTGGATTGGAAGGCTCTTCGACGAACCCGAGTTGGGACCGGTGATCATTGGGCTCTCGCCCAGCTTCGTCCTGATTGCGCTGGCCGGCGTGCAGGAAGCCCTGTTCGAGCGCGACCTGGACTACCAAACGCTCGCCGTCCGGGAGTTTGTGGCGGCCCTCTTCGGCGGAGTCGTCGGGGTGGCAATGGCGTACGCGGGCTACGGCGTGTGGAGCCTCGTAGGCTTTTTTCTCGGCGAGCGCACCGCGGCGGTCGTCGTGCTCTGGACGGCGAGTTCCTGGCGGCCCGGCACGAAGGTGCGTGTACAGCCGTTCAAAGATCTGTTCTCGTTCGGCGTCAACATCCTGGGCTCCAATCTGCTCGGATACGTCAACCGCCGCGCCGACAATCTCATCATCGGATACGTTCTCGGCGCCGAACTGCTCGGGTTCTACGAAGTGGCATATCGGCTCTTCAAGGCCGGCACCGGACTCATCAGCAATGCTGTCTCGTCGGTGGCCTTCTCCACGTTCTCGCGTCTGCAGGACGATCCGGCCCGGATGCGACAGGGCTTCTACACCGCGACGCAGATGGTCTGTATGATCGCCTTTCCTGCATTTTTCGGCGCGGCACTCGTGGCTCCGGAGCTCATCGGCACCTTCTTCGGGGACAAGTGGCTCCCGCTCAGCGCGCAGACGTTTCAGGTGCTGTCCTTCGTAGGGGTGATGCACTCGGCCTTCTATTTCAACTCCTCCGTCATGCTCGCCATGGGGAAGCCCCACTGGCAGTTCTATCTGGGGATGCTCAATGCGGTGGCGAATGTGCTCGTCTTTGCCCTCGCCGTCCGGTGGGGCATTGTGGCCGTGGCCGCGGCCTTTGCAGGTCGAAGCCTCGTGGTATCGCCCTTAGCTCTGCATCTGGTTCGGCGCCTGATCGGAATCGA
>CAZRPQ010000332.1:0-3271 GCA_964601725.1 uncultured Salinivenus sp.
GCGAAGATCCGGGATCCATGTATTGAGAGACCCCAGCACGCCGTAATGCCTCCTGTGCCCATGTCTGACCAAGTGGTGGATCTCAGCTCAGCAGTTGCGCTGAAGACGCTCCTCCGGGCGGGAAGACGGGAAGTAGACGGATTGAGAAAGTCCTGAACGGTGGGCCGATCCTCCTGTAACATCATCCCCGACCAACTGCTCTGTCCCCCAAGGTCCCTCGTACCGATGCGCATCGTCTCGTTACTCCCGGCCGCCACCGAGTGGGTCTGCGTGCTGGGGGGAGAGGAGCATCTCGTGGGGCGGTCCCACGAGTGCGATTATCCCGACCGCATTCAGGACGTGCCCGTGGTCACGGAGGCCACCTACGAATCCGAGGGCGACTCCGCGGCCATCGACGACGCCGTGCAGGGGCAACTGCAGGAGGGCCTCAGCCTGTACGAGGTGGACCTGGAGCGGCTCCGGGCCCTGGAGCCGACCCTCATCGTCACGCAAGACCAGTGCGACGTCTGCGCCGTGAGCCGGTCGGAACTGGAGGCCCAGCTTGGCGACTGGACGAACGGGACTCCGGAGGTGGTGTCGATGCGGCCGCAGACCCTCAAGGAGGTGCTCGATGAGGCCCTTCGCCTCGCCCGGGCCATGGACGCCCTGGAGCAGGGGATGGCGGTACTCGCGAATTTGGAGACGGGGCTGAAGGTGCTACGGGAGCAGATTGGGGTGGACCGCTCCACAAATCCACAGTCGCTCCCGTCCGTCGCCTGCATCGAATGGCTGGAGCCCCTCATGGTGGCGGGGCACTGGATGCCCGACGTGGTGGAGATGGCCGGGGGGCGGCCGGTCCTCGGCACGGCTGGGGAGCCCACCCGGCCTGTGGAGTGGGAGGATCTCCGCGAGGCGGATCCAGACGCGCTTGTTCTCATGCCTTGCGGCTTCACGGTCGACGAAACGCGCCGCGATCTTCATTATCTGACCGACCGGCCCGGATGGGACGCGCTGTCTGCCGTTCAGAGCCAGCAGGTGGCGCTGCTCGATGGCAATGCCTACTTCAACCGTCCGGGTCCCCGCCTGTACCGGGCCATCGAGGTGCTGGCGTCGGTGCTCCATCCTCAGCAGCGTCGCCCCGACCCCCCCGTGGCGGACTGGGAGCGCCAGTGGCTCCCTTCGATCGAGCCCTCCCCCGCATAGAAAGCCCTCGTGGAGCGGGATCATCTGGGCCTGAACCAGAGTGTAGTAGGGTCAGTATGTACTGGCTGCCTCTTCTCTCCCCCGCCCGTAGACGCTGCTTTCGGGCCTGCGTGTTCGTTCTGTCTCATCGTCTGTCTGATTGACGACCGTATATGAAACGCTCGGAATTCAGCTACGACTACCCCGAAGACCTCATCGCAGAATATCCGGCCGATCCGCCCGACTCGTGCCGGATGATGGTCGTCGATCGAGACTCCCATTCCATCGGCCACGGCAAGCAGTTCCGCGATCTCCCCGAGTACTTTTCGGAGGGAGACGTGCTGGTCGTCAACGATACGAAAGTGTATCCGGCCCGTCTGTATGGGCAGAAGCAGAAGACCGGGGCCGACATTCAGGTGTTCTTGCTTCGCGAGCTCAACCCGGAGAGCCGGCTCTGGGACGTGGTGGTGGACCCGGCGCGCAAAATCCGGATCGGCAACAATCTCTATTTTGACGACGATTTGACCGCGGAGGTCATCGACAACACCACCTCCCGCGGGCGGACGATCCGCTTCTCGTTCGACGATGTGAACGAAGCGCTGTACCAGAAAATCCGGGACATCGGAGAAACGCCCCTTCCCCCCTACATCGATCGCGAGGTGGAAGACGAGGATCGGCAGCGCTACCAGACCATCTTTGCCGAAAATCGCGGCGCTGTGGCCGCCCCCTCCCCCGCGCTCCACTTCACAGACGAGCTGCTCGACCGGCTCAGGGAGAAGGGCGTCCACGTGGTGCCCATCACCCTGCACATCGGCCGCGGCAAGTCCAAGCCGGTCGGCGTCGAGGACCTCTCGAAGCACCGCACGGACTCGGAGGAATACCACATTCCCGAAGAGACCGCAGAGGTGGTAAACCGGGCCCTCCAGTCCGACCAGGATACCGTGACGGCCTGCGGCACAACTGTGGTGCGCGCCCTGGAATCGAGCCTCGCGGCCGATGAGACCCTCAAGCCCGACCACAGCTGGACGGACCTCTTCGTCTATCCGGAGTACGAGTTTAAAATCGTGGAGCGGCTGGTTACGAGCTTTCACCGCCCGGAGAGCACCCTGATGATGATGGGGGCCGCCTTCGCCGGATACGACTTTCTCTTCGAGGCCTACGAGGAAGCCTTCGAGGAAGAATATCGGCTGTTTGCGTTCGGAGACACGCTGCTCATCAAATAGACGGCTCGCCGACCGAGGTCCGGGGGACTGCGTGCCTGCTTTACGTCTGCCCCGTCACAGTCTGCATGGACGCCGCTGATCCTTCTGCCAAGGCCGACGAGGTGGCCGTCCTGGTGCCGGCGGCGGGCCGCGGGCGCCGGCTGGGCGGAACGCCCAAGCAGTTTCGCACGCTCGGTGACCGGCCCCTGCTCGTGCAGGTGCTTCTGTTGTTCGAGCAGCACCCAGGGGTCGGCCACGTCGTCGTGGCGGCGCCGGAGGAGCAGGTGCCAGCGGTGACCGATCGTCTCCGGGCCGAGGGCCTCAGCACGCTGACGGCCGTCGTGAGCGGAGGCGAGCACCGACAGGGGTCTGTGCGCCACGCCCTGCGCGCCGTCCCCGATCCGGTCGAGGTCGTGCTCGTTCACGACGCGGCCCGGCCGTTCGTCGCGGCCGCCCAGGTGCAGGCCGTCGTGCAGGCCGTAGGGGCCGACGGAGCCGCGTCGCTCGCCGTGCCGGTGGCCGACACCCTCCGGCGGGGGGACGACGAGGTCTTTGGAGACACGGTGCCGCGGGACCACCTGTACCGCATGCAAACGCCCCAAGGCTTCCGACGGGACTGGCTCGAAGAGGCGCATCGCCGCGCTGCGGCCGACGGGGTGATTGCCACCGACGACGTGGCGCTTGTGCAGCGGATGGGCCACGACGTGTCTCTCGTGGCGGGCCACCGCCGCAACTTCAAGATTACCACGCCCGACGACTGGACCCTGGCCCAGCATCTGTGGGCGGCGTGGGCCGACGATCCCGATCGATTGCGCCTCCCCTCGACCGAGTCGGCGTAACGAACTGTCAAGGCCAATTTTACGATTGGCTATTTTCTCCCGCGCTGCCTGAATGGACACGGAATCCGT
>CAZRPQ010000333.1:0-3265 GCA_964601725.1 uncultured Salinivenus sp.
TAAAGTCCTGGCTGAAGACGTAGACGAGGCGGCCGTGGATGGTGCCGTAGCCGGTCACCACCCCGTCGCCGGGCGGGCGGTTCTCATCGAGGTCGAAGTTGGTTTCCTGGTGGCGCACGAACGTGCCGAGCTCCTCGAACGAGTCGTCGTCGAGGAGAATGTCGAGCCGCTCGCGGGCCGTCAGCTTGTCCTTCTCGTGCTGGCGCTCGATGCGCTCTTCGCCCCCGCCCTTCGCGGCTTCGGCCCGGCGGCGCTCAAGATCCTCGTACCGCTCGGCGGGGGAGGCATCGTCGGACGGGGAAGGGGTGGGCTCATCACTCATGTGGTCATACGGTGTAGTCGGAGAGAAGCGGCGAAACGGGGACGATGAAAGTAGGGGGCACGCCGGGATCCGTCAACGTTCCCTCTGTACGTCCGGCATTACAATCTGGAATCCGTGCCCCGCCGGGAGACGAGTGCGGGAAGTCGCTGGGTCCCGCAGCCGCTTCTCTCCGGAGCTCCCCCTGCGCCTCTTCGGCCCAGAATCGTCGCCAAGAGCGTCCCACGGGGGGGATCTTTCCTGCGGGGTGCCGCAGGAGTGCAATGCCCAACGGCGTTCCGGAACAGAAGCCTCTGCTCCGACCCTGCAACAGGATGGCCGAGAATTTGCGTGTACACAGAATCGCAGGGATTCCGTCTCGATTTTTTCCTTCAGTTTTTCCCCCAGCCCCCTTGTGCTAGATCGACTTCCGTCTTCGTTCGTCAACCACATCGAGCTCTGGCTCAGCGCCGCGGGTCTCCTCGTGATCTTCGGCGCCTCTCTGATTGCAGGCCCCTCCGGCCTCGCTTTCTGGCGACTCATTGCGCTGATTGCGGTGGGGGTCGGTGTCCTCCATGGCTTTATCTTCTGGGCCGTCCGGCGGCGCCAGCGGCAGGTGCGCCGGCAGTCGATCCGCGAGATTCAACAGATGCTGTCCGACGTGCTCAAGAATAAGCTCGCCGCGATCAACATGTACCTGCCCGAGGAAAAAAATCAGGAGCTCGTGGAGCAGGAACTGGACGGCATCCGGACCTCGATCAGGGACATTGCCACCGAGGTCGAAACCCTCTCGGAGGAAAGCATCGAGGGCTGGAAGGAGCGCTATAGCGGCGCCGTGGAGCGGACGACCGACTTGTAGCGGAGTCGTGCGTATTCCGTATGCGTATTTTCGTGCGTACCATAGAATACGCAGTGCGAAGAGCGGGTCGGTGCGTCACTTGGCCAGTGGACCGAGTGCCTCCGTATCGCGGGAATCTCTGAACAAGCAGAACGGGGCGAACGGGCCGTCGTCCCCAAGATGTCACTGCCATGGGAAAAGGACCGAGACGGTCTCGCACAATTCTTGCCTCGATTTATGGGCGAGCACACGCCGGAACTTTTTGCGACAGAACCGGGGGCTCACCCACAGGGATGCCCCGTTGCCTGATCCCTCCCTACCCATCACGGACCCCCCTGCCATGAACCGACCGGTTTGGCCGATCTCCTCGCTGTTCTGGCCCCACGATGAACGGCTCTCCGCCGAGGAACGGTCGGACGTTCAACTCCACCGCCTGCTGTCGCTGCTCGGGGCCGCTCTGGTGCCGTCCGTCGGCGCCCTCTTCGCCGTCACCACGCCCCAAGCAACCGATCCCGCCTGGGCTCGTCTCGGCGTGGCGGCCCTCTTTGCCCTCCTGCTGGGGGCCTCCTACGGGTCCACCACCGTTCGGCGGCACTATCCGACGTGGATGCGGGGCGTGCTCTACGTCCTCCTGGGATGGTTCGCCACGATTGCCACCCTCAACGGACTCGCCGGGAACTACGACATGGGACTTCTGCTCGTGTACGGAATGCTTCCGGTCGTCGTGGCGCTGGGGGCCGAGACCGAAGGGCCGGTCTGGCGATTTTTGGGATTTGGGGTTCTGGCCGGCACGGCGGGAGCTGTGCTCGGCCCGGCCCCGGCCGCCGAGACGCTGGTCCTGACCGGGAGCCTGGCCACGATCGCCCTCGTGGAGGGGATCGCCCTCCGGGACCAGATCAGGGCCCACGGGCGGCTCGGGCGCCAGAACGACCTGTTCGCCCGAGCCCAGTCTCTTGCCAACATCGGGGCCTGGGAGTACGAGGTCACGCCGGGGGAGCTCTTCTGGACGGAGCAGGTGTACGACATCCACGGCCTCCCCTCCAGCTTCGAGCCCACTGTGGAGGAGGGCATCGAGTTCTATCACGCCGACGATCAGCGCGTCATCCGGAACGCGATTGACCGGGCCATTGAGGAGGGCGAGCCCTACGACGAGGAGTTGCGGCTGGTGCGAGCGGACGGGGAGCAGCGGTGGGTGCGGACCCGCGGAACGCCGCAGATCGAGAACGGCGAGGTCGTCCGCGTGCGGGGGACGTTCCAGGACATTACCGAGCGCAAAGATCAAAAGCAGCAGTTGAAGACGCTTCAAGAGCGCCTCGAACTGGCCGTCGACGGCGCGGGCCTCGGCACGTGGGACTGGGACATCGATACCGGCGAAGTGGTGTTCAACCACCAGTGGGCCGAGATGCTGGGCTACTCGCGCGAGGAGCTGGATTCTCGCTTCGAGATCTGGGAGGAGCTGGTCCACCCGGAGGACCTGCCCGCGGCCACGGAGGCCCTGGAGGCCCACTTCGCGGGCGAGACCGACCTCTACCAGCAGGAGATCCGGATGCAGACCAAAGATGGGGGCTGGAAATGGATCCGGACGATCGGCCGGGTGGCGGACCGCGACGAGGAGGGAGCCCCGATCCGGGCCGCCGGCATCCACCTCGACATCGACGACCGGAAGCGAGACAAGCAGGAACTCCGGGCGCGGGTCGCCGCGATGGAGACGTCGATCGACGGCATGGCAATCCTCAGCCCGCACGATGAGTACCAGTTCGTCAATCAGGCCCACGCCGACATTTACGGATACGACGACCCAGGCGCGTTCCTGGGCGAAACGTGGCGGATGTGCTACGGAGACGGTGAACAGACCCGGTTCGAAGAGAAAATATTTCCGCTTCTGCGCGAGACGGGATCCTGGCGCGGGGAGGCCCTGGGGCAGCGCCGGGACGGAACGACCTTCCCGCAGGAGGTCTCGCTGACCCTGACTGAGGAGGAGCACGTCGTGGGAGTCGTTCGGGACATCAGCGAGCGCAAGGCCCGAGAGCGCGCGCTCCGCGAGGTCGCTGGCGAGTACGAAACGACGCTCAACAACGTGACGGACGCCATTTTTCTCGTGGACGTGGTGGGGACGGGGCCGGGCGCCG
>CAZRPQ010000334.1:0-3236 GCA_964601725.1 uncultured Salinivenus sp.
CCGACCTCGTCGCGGCGCCGTTCCTTCTGCGCCTCGGAGGTCAGATCGATGACGTCTGTGTACGAGCTCTTCGAAATCTCGGGGGCCATGCGGCAAGCGTCTCAATTCCAAGTGCATTCAGGGCGTCGAGAAACGGCTCCGGGCCCACGTCTCGGCCCTCGACGGGAACGAGATGGGAAAGAGACCGCGGCCAAGATCGGATCCGGAGACATCAATTGTATAACAAGCCCCCCCCTTAATCGATCCTGTGAATCCTTGGTGGACTGGGGCGATCACACGTGAAAAAGCCTAATCGAGCGCTGGAGGCTCAGTTGCCTTTGATCGTAGGAGAGGTGCCCGGAGAGCACGGGCGCGTGGGAGTAGGGAGGCACCAAATGCCGTGCTTGGGGGACGATCAGGATCGGACGGAGCGTTACATCGAGAGGCCGCCGTTGACGTGCAGGACGTGGCCCGTGATGTAGTCTGCCACCGGGGAGGCCAGAAACAGCACCGCATCGGCAATCTCGTGGGGCTCCGCGAGGCGGTCGAGCGGCACGGCGTCGAGGATGGCGTCGCGGGTCTCGTCGTCGAGTTCGTCGGTCATGTCCGTCTGCACGTACCCCGGTGCCACCACGTTCACAGTAATGCCACGGCTGCCCAGTTCCTTCGCGAGGCTCTTCGAGAAGCCGACGATGCCGGCTTTGGAGGCGGCGTAGTTGGTCTGTCCGGCGTTGCCGGTGGTGCCCACGACGGAGGAAATGTTGACGATCGAGCCGCTCTGCTGGCGCATCATGGGCATGTACGCCGCCTTGCAGAAGTTAAACACGCCTTTCAGGTTCGTATCCAGCACGTCGTCCCAGTCCGTCTCGGACATGCGGAGCAGGAGCCCGTCCCGTGTGATGCCGGCGTTGTTGACGAGCACGTCGAGCGTGTCCCAGCGGTCGAGCACGGCGTCGAGGTGGGCCTGTGCCGTCTCCAGATCGGCCACGTCGCCCTGCAGCGACATCGCTTCGGTCCCCTGCTCTTCGAGAGCGTCGACGAGGGCCGCGGCGGCATCGGTCGAGGAGCGGAAGGTGAAGGCCACGTTGGCTCCCGCGTCGGCGAACGCGTCGACGAGGGTGCGCCCAATCCCGCGCGTTCCCCCTGTCACGAGGACGGTGGAGCCGCGAAAGTCGGTCTGCATGGTGGCGCGCTGGGTGCTGTGAATGAGTGCGGGCTTAGATTCACCCCTCTCCCCCGAAAGATTGCTCTCCCCCGAAAGATTGGGAGTCCCGTCCCGGAAGGCAATCAGCGCCTCAGGACCGGTTCGAAAAAAGCCGACACTACCGGCGCGAGGAGAGCACGACCATTTGCTCACGGGGAGTTCTCTCTAGCAGGCGGGCCGTCTGATCGTCCCCCCATTTCCACGCAAACTGCTCGGTCGACCTCCCCCCCGTCCGACGGACCTCAAGCTCCACCTCCGACGCGTTCTCCAGGATGTCGGTCCCATCCACGGTGCGAGGAAAGTAGAGCGAGTTTCGACGGTACAACACGGTGCCTCCCCCGCTGACGAACGCTTCTCGAAGGGGGCCGTGGTCCGTTCGGACTGGTCGATACAGGCTGTCTCGGACGTGAAGCTCCGTGCGGGCCCCGGGTCCCGCGATGACTCCATTTCTCCCTCTCCCCACGAACCAGTACACGTCGATCTGGATCGTATTAAAGTACTCCTCGCGTCGCTTTTTGATGAGCTCCCGGGCTTTCTCCTTTCGGAGCGAAAGAATTCCCGTTTCCGGCTGGAGGGACACGAGGGACAGCTCGAGGCTCCAAAAGGTGGCGTAGGTGCGGGAGCGACGGGGACTGCGACCGGCTCCCACGTTCTGGAAGCGACTGGACCATTTTTCAATGAGCGACTGGTAGTCTCGCTCAACCTGGTACTGAATCTTCCGGTCCTCCTCGGTGATGGAAAGGGCCTTCAGGGTGTCGGGGTGGTGGCTGACGTTCCGTTCCGTTGGGACGAAGCGCTCGGCAACCTCTCCCACGTCGAGCGAATAGAGGCTTCCCCCACCGCATCCCATGAGGAGAAGAGGCACCAGGAGCCCGACGGGTATTACAAGACAGCGGCGTAGCGACGAGGGGATGGGAATGAGAGAGGTGCGCATGGGATCGGGGAGGTGGGAGTTAGAACAAGGCCTTCCGAACAAGGCCTTCGGCAGGAGGCGTTGTGATATGCATCGTGCAGAGGATAGGACTCGCTGAGCCCGTGAGCGTTCCCTTTTCCCTCCGTCCTGACCGCCGAGCCCCTACGCCCCAACCACGTCCTCGAGCTCTTCGGGCGTTCCCGCCCCCACGGCCTCCACGTCGTTCCCCAGGGTGCGACGAACGAGGCCCTGCAGCACCTGTCCCGTGCCTATTTCAACGAAGCGGGTGCCCCCCTCCTCGTGCATGCGACGGAGCGTCGGCGCCCATCGGACGGGGGAGAGAAGCTGCTCTGTCAGTCGCCGCCGGATCTCGTCGGGATCGGTCGTGGGGGTGGCCGTTACGTTTGGATACACCGGACAGCGGGGGGGCTCGATGGTCACCGTCTCGAGCATCTCAGCGAGCCCCTCGCGGGCGTACTCCATGAGGGGCGAGTGGAACGCCCCGCTCACGGGCAGGGGCATGGCCCGCCCCTCAATGGCCCCTGTGGCACGCTCTACGGCCTCCACGTCGCCCGAAATGACAATTTGCCCTGGCGCGTTGTAGTTGGCAGGCTGGACAATGCCGTCCTCCTCCGCGGAAATGTCCTCACAGACCGTTTCGACGTCGGCAATGTTGGCGCCCAACACGGCCGCCATGGCTCCGGGACGCCGAGACCCTGCCTCGCTCATCAGTTGGCCCCGCCGACGCACCACGCGCAGGCCCTCCTCGAACGACAGGGCCCCCACGGCCGCCAGGGCACTGTACTCGCCCAGGCTGTGGCCCGCTACCATGTCGGGCCGGGCGCCCTCGGCCTCGAGCACGGCCATCGCCGCCAGACTGTGTGTGTAGAGGGCGGGCTGCGTGATTTCTGTCTGTTTCAGTGCCTCTTCCGGATCGCTGATGCTCGACCCGAGCCCAAACATAAGGGTGAGGAGATCAACGTCGAGCAGGTCGTTGGCGGCCTCGAACCGAGCCCGGGCCTCCTCGTGCTGTTCGTAGAGCTCATAGCCCATGCCGACCGACTGCGAGCCCTGTCCGGGGAAGAGAAATGCCGTAGCCATCGGAGAGGTTGAGGGTTCAGCGTTGGGGGTTCAGCGTTG
>CAZRPQ010000335.1:0-3219 GCA_964601725.1 uncultured Salinivenus sp.
CCTCGCGGAGCGTGAAGAGCGCGTTCGGGACCTCGACGTAGACGACCGTATCGGACCGATCGCCGATGGCGCGGCGGATCGTGCGCGCGAACCCGAGCGGATCGGGGACGTGCTCCAGGACGTGCCGGCAGCAGATGAGGTCGGCCGGATGGTCGGCGTACTCCTCCGAGTAGTAGTCCTGGACGACGGTGAAGGGGCGGTCCTCGTCGTCCGAGTCGGGCTCGTAGCTCGGGTCGTACCCGATGCCTGTGTTGTTGCCCCGCTCGCACAGCAGAGCGAGAAACTCGCCGTTGCCGCAGCCGATGTCCACGACCGTCTCGTTCCGCACGTCGTACGTCTCGATCAGGCGATCGGCAAGTTGGGTGGCGTATTCCTGGAACCGCGGCGAGTGGTGAAGCGAGTTCTCGTAGGTCTGCGTGTAGGCAATCTTGTCGGGGTCGAACGCCATGTTGTAGATGTGGCCCGACCGCGGGACGTAGCCGAGCGTCAGGTCCCCGCGGGCCACGTCCACGGCTTCCGACCGGGTTTCGTACAGGGCGTTGCACAGCACCGGCATCGTGGGAATGTCGACGACCCGGTCGACCTCGGAATGTCCCGAAATGGGACCCTGGGCGGGCGAAGCGGTGGAGGAAGACATGTCGCGGGGTGGAGATAAACGAGCAGACCGTCTATGCTGTCGGGGCGGGGACGGAGAGGCGGGCGGGATCGGCGTCTACGTGCCAGAGGACGGGGGATAGGCCCATCTCCTGGAGATCGGACTGGATTTCGTCGTGGTAGATGGGATTCATGATGAGGACGACGTCCGGCGGGTTGGCCGCGAGCGCCTCGGGGGGCGAGATCTCGTGGCCCGTCCCCGGCAGGTAGGTGCCCTGCTTGTGGGGATTGATGTCGATCACGGCACTCACCTCATCCGTCAGATCGAGCGTCGTGAGGAACGCGACCGCCTTTGAGCCCCCGCCCCACAGGGCGACGCGGCGTCCCTGTTGCCGGCAGTCGGCAAGGAGCCGTCGCCACGCCCGGATGCGTCCGGACACGTGCTCGGCGAAGCGGGCCACGTCCGTCACCATTTCTTCGGGCGACTCCTCCTCCGGCAGGGGCGACGCGGCGGGGCCGGTCCGCGGTTGGGCCTCGATCATCAGGTACTGGTCCTCGTAGCCGGTCCAAAGCGACTGGACCTCGAAGCCCTGACCGCGGAAGAGGCGGGCGAGCGAGCCGGCGCTGAAGTAGGAGCAGTGCTCGTGGTAGACGTCCCAGAACGCGCCCTCGCGGAGGATCCGCCGCGCCTCCGGCACCTGAAAGAACACCACCGTGTCCCGGTCGTCGCCGACCGCCCGGCGCACCATGCCCACAAAGTCAGCCACGTCGGGGATGTGCTCGAGCGTCATCTTGCAGCACACAAAGTCGGCGTCGACGTGGGCGTATTCCTCCGAGTAAAAGTCCTGAACGAAGGTCGTGCGCTCCGCGGCACGATCGGGGGCACGGTCCGGACGGTAGGCAGGGTCGAACCCAATGCCTTCGTTGTCGCCGATGTCGCAGAGGAGCGCCAGGAATTCGCCCTTGCCACAGCCGATCTCTAGAACCGTTTTGCCGTGGAGGTCATAGCGCTCAATCAGATCGTCCGCGAGGCGCCGGTGAAACGCGCTGAAGGTGTCGGAGAAGCCCTGCGTGGCCTCGTACTCGTCGTTGTAGCGGATGAGGTCGCCGTCGAAGGCCTGGTTGGTGAGAAACCCCGTCTCGGGGCAAACGGCCAGCTCGATGGTGCCCGACGGGAAGCCCCGGGCCTCCTCGCGGGACCGCGCTAGCAGGACGCTGTTTGCGGGCACGTCCTGCACGGTGTACACGACCTCTTTCCCCTCGGGGGAGGTCGAGAAGCGCGTGTCGAGGGCAGGGTGAGGCATGATGGAGAAGGAGGAAACATCGGTGCGCGGTCGTGTCGCTGATCCACGCGACGGTCTCGCTGGGAAACGAGGCAGAGGGGGGCGCTCAGTCCCCGTCCACGATTTTGAGAGTGGGAAGAGGAATAATAAACTGTCCCCCTCGACGCATGAATTCGGACTGCTGCTCCAGGATCTCGTCGGCGAAGTTCCAGGCCAGAAGCAGCGCGTAGTCGGGTTGGTCTTCGAGAAGCCGCTCCGTCGGGTAGATCGGAATGTGGCTTCCGCCCATGTAGCGCCCGTGCTTGTACTCGTTGAGGTCGACGATGTAGTCGAGGTCGTCCGCCGTGACGTTGCAGTAGTGGAGCAGCGTCGTGGCCTTCGCCGCGGCCCCGTATCCGACGATCCGGTTGCCGTCTGCCCTGAGTCGATCGATCGTGCGCCGCAGATCGCGCTTGATCTGGGCGATGCGGTCGCCGAAGGACCGGTAAAACTCGGTGCGATCCACGCCGCGCCCCCGCTCCATCCCGAGGAGATTGTACACCGAGGGCTGGACGTTCTCCTGGGGCTCCACGTACAGGCGCAGCGACCCCCCGTGAATGTCGATCCGTTCCACGTCGTTGAGATATAGGTCGTGGCGGCGAAACAGGCGGTCCAGCGCCGTGACCGAGAAGTAGCAGAGGTGCTGGTGATAGATGGTGTCGAACTCGCCGTGGTCGACGAGGTCGACGACGTAGGGCACCTCAATGACGGCCATCCCGTCCGATTTGAGCGCAATGCGGATGCCCTCCACGAAGCCATTCAGGTCGGGGACGTGGGCCAGCACGTTGTTGGCCAGGAAGAGGTCCGCCTGGAGGCCCTCCGCCCGCAGCGCCCGGGCGCGCTCCTCCGTAAAGAACGTACACCGCGTCTCGATGCCCTTCTCCTGCGCCACCCGCGCCGGCTCCTCGGCCGGGTCGATGCCGAGCGCTGGGATGCCGCGCTCGACGAAGTTGCGCAGCATATAGCCGTCGTTGCTTCCCGCCTCCAGGACGAAGCTTCCCTCATCGAGATCCCGTGCCTCGATCAGGTGCAGCGCGCTCTCCCGAAAGTGCTCCAGCAGGGACGGAGAGACCGACGAGAAATACGGGTACTCGTCGAAGAACAGCACCTCGGGGTCGACGGTCTCCCGGATCTGGGCCAGTCCGCAGTCGGGGCAGAAGCCCAGCGTGAGGGGCACGATGGGCTCCGGCTCGTGCAGGGTCGCGTCCGTGAGGAGGCGGTCGGCGAGGGGCGTCTCCCCAAACTCAATGACCGACGTCACCGCCTCGGAGCCGCAGGACCGGCATTCGGGCTCCACGGTGTA
>CAZRPQ010000336.1:0-3217 GCA_964601725.1 uncultured Salinivenus sp.
CCGAGGAGATCACCTGCACGCCGGCGTCGTTCATCTCGTCCCAGGCCTGGGCCAGGGAGCCGTCCTGATCGATGCCACGGGTGGCGTCCTCGATCACGTACACGTCGAACCCTTCCTCGCGCCCGTCGACGGCCGACCACTTCACGCAGAAGTCCGTGGCGAGGCCGCAGAGGTAGAGCCTGTCGATGCCCCGCTCGCGCAAGTAGCCCGCGAGGCCCGTCGGGGTCTCCCCGTCGTTTTCGTAAAAGGCCGAGTACGAGTCGATCTCCGGCCGAAATCCCTTCCGGATAATCATCTCCGACTGGGTCGTGTCCAGGTCCGGGTGGAACTCGGCCCCTTCGGTGCCCTGCACGCAGTGGTCGGGCCACAGGACCTGCTCGCCGTAGTCCACCTCAATGACGTCCATCGGGGCGTGCTCGGGGTGGGACGAGGCGAACGACTGGTGGCCCGCCGGGTGCCAGTCCTGGGTCTGCAGGACGTGATCGAAGTCCGCGGCCAACTCATTGACGGTCGGCACGATGGCGTCCCCCTCAGGCACCGCCAGGGCGCCGCCGGGGCAAAAGTCATTCTGAAGGTCGACGATGAGCAGTGTGTCCATGGTGGTCAGGAGCAGTTTTGTGGGTGATCGGGAACAGACAAAAACGGACAGAACGCATCGGCCGTGAACAGGCCAATGCAGTGCGTCGGTGATGTAACGCCGTCCTCCAAAGGGTTGTTTACGGTCCGGAATGTCGTCGGGACCATTGGGGTCGTTTCGGAGGTAGAAAACTGCTCTCTCACATGCACAGCTCTTCTCCGTGACCCCTCCTGACTCGTCCGTTGTGTCCGACGCGCCTCCCTCCCCGTCGAAGGATCAGATTCGTCGGGTGTTTGCGGCCCAGAAGGAACGCGCCCCCACCGTTCGGCAGACCTCCCCCGCCCAGCGCAAGGCCAAGCTCCAACGCCTCGCAGAGGCCCTCCTGGATCGACGCCAGACCTTTTACGACGCCCTGCAGGCCGACTTCCAAAAAGCCCCGGTCGAGATCGATCTGACGGAGATCAAGGCCGTCACGAAGGAGGCGGAGCACGCCATTGCCCGCCTCGACGACTGGATGGCGCCGGACCGTGTCCACTCGCCCCTGTTGTTCACGGGTACCCGCTCGGAAATCCTCTACGAGCCGAAGGGCGTGGTCCTCATCATGGCCCCCTGGAACTACCCGGTCAACCTGACGCTCGGCCCGCTCATTGGGGCCATCGCGGCGGGCAACTGTGTCGTCCTGAAGCCGTCCGAGCACGCCCCCCACACGGCCGCGGCGCTACAGGACCTGATCGGGGACCTGTACGACGAGCGAGAGGTGACCCTTCTCACCGGCGGGCCGGACGTGGCCCAGGCGCTCACCGCTCAGCCGTTCGACCACATTTTCTTCACGGGAAGCCCCGCCGTGGGGCGGCTCGTGATGAAGGCCGCGGCGGACCACCTCACGTCCGTCACGCTGGAGCTCGGGGGCAAATCGCCCGCCCTCGTCGACGCCACCGCCGATCTGGATCAGGCCGCGGGGCGGATCGCCTGGTCCAAGTTTACCAACGCCGGTCAGACCTGTATCGCGCCCGATTATCTCCTGGTCGAGGGCCGCGTGCACGATGCCGTCGTCGATCGGCTGCGTGCGACCATCCACCGGTTCTACGGGGCCTCTGCGGACGCCCAGCAGGCCAGTGACGACTACGCCCGGCTCATCCACGAGGGACACTACGAGGCAGTGCTGGACCTTCTCACCGGCGCGGTGGAGACCGGCGCGACCGTGGCCGTGGGCGGCCAGCACGACGCGGCGACGAACTTCGTGGCCCCGACCGTGATTACCGACGTGCCGCTCGACGCCGACATCATGCAGGACGAAATCTTTGGCCCCCTCCTCCCCGTTATTCCGTATCAGTCGCTCGACGAGGCCGTCCGCATCATCAACGACCGGCCCTCGCCCCTCTCCCTCTACGTCTTCTCCGAGCGCGGGACGACGGTCGATGCGCTGCTCAGCCGCACCACGGCCGGCAGCACCTGCGTCAACGAAGGCCTTCTTCACTTTGTGAATCCCAATCTGCCGTTTGGCGGCGCGGGGGAGAGCGGCATCGGCCGGGGGCACGGCCGACGCAGCTTCCGAGAATTCTCCAACGAGCGGTCCGTCCTGCGCCGATCGCGGGGATCGGACCTGCTGCGCCCCCTGTACCCTCCATACGACCGCCTCACGACCCGGCTGGCGGACTGGGTGCTCCGTTTCTTCTGACGGGGCTGCCCGGCAAAGCGCGACGGCCCTTCGGATCCGGGAGCAATCTGCCCGCCCCCCGAATCCGCCACTCCGGGTGCGGACGGGAAATCAACCCGACGCTCGTCGCCCCGTCGCCGCTCCCGTGCACAGCCGTCGCGTTTTCAGCGCAGATCCGCAGATCGATTTTCGGTCCGAGGCGTACACAGACTGATCGCTGTTGACGCCTCTTCGTGCCCTGCCTCTGATCATCAGACGTCGCTGTTCCGTGCCCGATGTAGGAGACGTGCTGGACGGGTACCGATTGGACGCGGTCATTGGCCGCGGCGGCATGGGCACGGTGTATCGTGCCACGGATCAGGCCCTCGAGAAGATCGTGTCGCTCAAGGTCATTGCGCCCCACCTGGCCGACGACGACACCTTCGTGCAGCGCTTCCGCGAGGAGGCGAAGGCCCTGGCCCGCCTCGACGCCGACGGCATTGTGGACGTCTACACGATGCGCGAAACGGAGGAGGCGCTCTTCTTCGTCATGGAGCACATCGACGGGCCCTCCCTTCAAACGGTGCTGCAACGGCGGGGGGCGCTGGAGCCGTCTCAGGCCCTGTCGCTCCTGCGTCAGGTGCTGGAGGCCGTGCGGCACGCCCACGAGTCGGGCGTTCTGCACCGCGACCTCAAACCGAGCAACATACTGCTGGACGACGGGCAGGCCCTCATCACAGACTTTGGCCTCGCCAAGATTCTGGCCTCCGACACGGAGCTGACGAAGACCCACGACCGACTCGGCACCGTCGCCTACATGTCGCCGGAGCAGGTGGAGGGCCTTCAGAACGTGGGCGAGGCAAGCGACCTGTTCTCCGTGGGTCTGATTGCCTACGAGGTCCTCACGGGCCGCCTTCCCTTCGACCGGTCGGAGAGCGATTTCGTCATTCAGCGGGCCATCGTGGAGGAGTCCTTTCCGCCGCCCTCCGCGTACGAACCGGCGG
>CAZRPQ010000337.1:0-3215 GCA_964601725.1 uncultured Salinivenus sp.
GTCGGGGCCCCGCAGGACATCAACACGCCGGGACGCGTCTACGTCTACGCCCGCGAAGAGGAGGGGACGTGGCGCGAACGCTCATTCCTGGAGGCCCAACAGGGCACGGTCCGGGACGGATTTGGCTCGGCGCTCGAGGCGACCGGCGAGACCCTCGTCGTGGGCGCCCCCTCGGCCAACGCCGTCTACGTCTTCCGGCCCGCGGACACCGGTTGGCGGCAGGTGGCCCGCCTCACCCCGACCGACAGCACCCGGGGGTTTGGCACCAGCCTTGCCCTTGCCGGCGACCGACTGTTCGTGGGCACCAGCGCCACGGTTTCCGTCCAGGCGGAAGATACGACGCAGGCCGGAGCCGTCCATCTCTTTCGGCGGGCCGACGACGGAACCTGGGGGGAGGCCCGTGTGCTCCGAAGCGATCAGGTCCGGAAGGAGGCCGGGTTCGGCGCCTCCCTGATCGCGTCGCCCAAGCATCTGCTCGTCGGCGCGCCCGGCCACGGGGGCGGCGCGGTGGTGGCCTTCCGGCGCGGCCTGGACGGCTGGACCGAACGTCAGACCCTGACGGCCCCGGGCCTGGGGAGCGAGGCGCAGTTTGGCTCGGCGCTGCAATGGGCCGGGGACCAGCTCCTCGTCGGGGCGCCCCGGGCGTTGGACGCGACGGGTGCCGTGGGCGCCTACGCCTACAGCGAGCAGGACACGTCCTGGACCCGCACCGGGCGGCTTCTTCCCTTCGACGGGAGTTCCCGCCGCTTCTTTGGGGCCGCCCTCGCCTACGACGGCACCGATCTTTGGGTGGGGGCGCCGGGCCGCATCAGCATGGTCTTCATGTACCAGAATCGGGCTCGGCAAAGCTGGCCCCTGGGAGCGGCCCAAAACCAGGGCGGGGCACTCTATCACTTTCACCGCGACGGGGACTCCTGGGCCCGCGCTCAGCGCGTGGTCCATCCGGGAGCGTCTGCGGGCGACGGACTTGGGGGCACGCTCGCGGCGAGCTCGACCGTCGTGGCCACGGGCCTCCCCGGGGACGACTACGGGGCCGGCACCGTGGCCCTCCACTCGATCGCCGACGACGGCTGGACGCGCTCGGCCCCGATTGCCCCCACTCAAGGAACGCGCTTCAGCGCCATGACGGGCACCGAGCGAGCCTGTTCGGACGGGAGCGCGGGCTCCTTCTCCTGCGAACAGGTGGACCTGAAGTCGTTTCTTCCCATCCGTTCGGTCGGGGGGGATCGCGGCGTGCACATCACAGACATCTGGGGCTGGACCGATCCCAAGACCGATACCGAATACGCCCTGGTCGGCCGGTCCGACGGCATCGCCTTCGTGGACGTAAGTGCGCCAACCGAGCCGGTCTACGTGGGCGAGCTGCCTCAGACCGAGAAGGCGCGGGTCAACTCCTGGCGCGACATGAAGGTGTACGACAACTACGCCTTCGTGGTGGCGGACAACGCCGGGAATCACGGCCTGCAAGTTTTCGACCTGACGCGCCTCCGCGGGGTGGAGCCCGATGAGCGGCCGGTTACCTTCGGGGAGGACGCTCACTACGACCGAGTGAACAGCGTCCACAATCTGTTCGTCAACGAGCAGACCGACTACGCCTACCTGGTGGGCAGCAGTGGAGGCGGGACGACCTGCGGGGGCGGGCTCCACATGGTCAACGTTCAGGACCCGCTGACTCCCACCTTCGCGGGATGTTTTGCCGACCCCTCTACGGGCCGGTCGGGCACGGGGGCGACCCATGACGTGCAGTGCGTCGTCTACCAGGGCCCGGATGCCGACTACCAGGGACGCGAACTCTGCATCGGCTCGAACGAGACGGCGATCAGCGTCGCGGACGTGACAAACAAGGACAGCACGGTCGCGGTCTCGACGGGATCGTATCCGGATCACGCGTACGTCCACCAGGGCTGGTTCGGGGACAACCAGCGCTACTTCTACCAGAACGACGAGCTCGACGAGATGCAGGGCAAGGCCCCCCGCACCCGAACGCTGGTGTGGGACCTGAAGGACCTCGACAATCCGACGCTGGTGAACCAGGTGATGCTTCCGGAGGCGTCGTCGGACCACAACCTGTACGTGGAGGACCCGCTTCTGTACGAGGCGAATTACAAGAGCGGGCTGCGCGTTCTCGACGTGAGCGACCCGACGAGTCCCACGGAGGTGGCCCACTTCGACACGAAGCCCTATGGCACCAACGATCCCGGCTTCGCAGGGGCGTGGAGCAACTATCCGTACTTCGAGAACGGGATCGTCGTGGTGTCGAGCATCGACGAGGGCCTGTTTGTGCTGGAGAAGCCGAAGCAGGGCCTGTAGAAACGGGGTTGCGCTGAAAGAATCCGGCTTTGCCGTCGAATTTAAGGTATCGGAAACAACTTCGTCGCGAGGCGCACCACAGAGAGATGACCAGACCCGCGACCACCTCGTCCAGAATAAGAGGCCCAACCCATGATAACGTCGATTCTCACGAGCGACGGCCAAACGACCCTCCCGGAACCCCGTCCGGAATGCCCTTGACCTCCAGCCTGGCGATCGGGGCGAGTACGTCTTGAAGGAAGATCACGTGGAGCTGCGCCCGGCGAGCACCGATCTCATACGAATTCCGCAAGCTCCGTTCGGGGATGGAAGTCTGGATGGACAGAGGTGTGGACGTACTGTGCCTCCATACGTCCACACTTCCTCACATCCATACCCGAATCCCCAAAACGGATTCGGTGTCACCGCACTCGACGGAATGCTCGACCGCTCCGAAAAAGCCCCAGTGTCGGTCGATGAGATGAATGCCGCCATCGGCCGAGACATAAACTGACGATCCGGGTCCCCAACACACTCTCCCCCATTCCCCCACACTCTCCACCCCCACGCTCCCACGCCCATGAAACGAACCGGCGCCACCCTTGCCGTCCACGCCCTCGAAGAGCTCGGCATCGAGCACACGTTCGGCATCCCGGGCGTGCACAACACCGAGCTGTACGATGCCCTCGGCGCGTCCGACCAGATCGAGCCGCTGCTCGTCACCCACGAGGGCGGCGGCGCGTTTATGGCCGACGGCGTCTCGCGCACCTCCGACCAGACCGGCACCCTCGTCATCGTGCCCGCCGCCGGCACAACCCATGCCATGAGCGGGATCGGCGAGGCCTATCTCGACGGCATTCCCATGCTCGTGATCTCGGGCGGCATCCGGCGCGACACCGACCACCACTACCAGCTGCACGACGTGG
>CAZRPQ010000338.1:0-3208 GCA_964601725.1 uncultured Salinivenus sp.
AGCATCTCCGTCACCACCAGTACATCGTAGAGGGCGTGGGTCCAGGCCGCCACCCCGAAGCCGCGGGCGAGGAAGAGGGCGTTGAGGGCGAGGCCGAAGAGAAACCGAAACGTGAAGGACGGAAGGGCGAACGGATCGCTGAGGGGGCCCACGTAGTGCACCAGACTGAAGAGGGCGGCCCCGAGGAGCGCGGCGAGGAGGTAGGCCTGCGTCGACGTCTCCAGCAGCGCGCGGAACAGGAGGAACAGCCCGCCTACGAGTAGCACGCGGAAGACCAGTTCCTCGTAGAGCCCGGCCCCGATGGACAGGGCCAACTGCGTCCACAGCGCGCCCTCGGGCGGCGGGGCGGCGGCAAAGAGCGCCCCGACGATCGACGACACGACCCCCGCCACTCCGACCGCGTACACGGCGCTCTCCCCGACGAGCCCGACGAAGTAGCGCGACCGCAGTGGGATGGAGCGACGTCGATCCAGCAGGTACGCCGCGACGCCTCCGCCCACCACGAGGAGCGCGAGAGTGAGCCCTCCGGACGCCCCCGTCATCGCCAGCAGGTCCTTGATCCATACGCCCGCGCCGATTCGCACCGTCCGGGCGGCGTCGAGATTGACGAGTACGATCATCGTCTCATACAGCGCAAAGAGCGGCAGGGCGCTCAGAAAGCCGTACGTGGCCGAGCGGGTGGCCCGGTGGTAGGTGCGCCAGGAGGACATCGGGGACGAATGTGATGATGAGGAGCGTCCGTAGTACTGCGAAGGATGCACTTTCAGTCGGACGTGAGTATTTCGTATTGCGTACTTCGTATCGCGCACCAGTTTCGTCTCCAGCTACGCAATACGCACTACGCAATACGCACTACGTCCTCCGAGTCGGCCTTCCCCCTCGATCCTTGGGCGAAACAGACGAGTTGGCCGTCCTCTCTGTTACTCCCGCGCCCCAATCCACACCGTCCGCAATGCTACGGTCGGCGTCGTGTCCGCGTCAATGCCCAGCCGCTCCGCCACCGCCGCCGACACGTCCAGCAGCACGCCTTCATCGAGCGGTCCCCGATCCACGACACGGGCGAAGGTATGGCGGCCCCGATGGTCATCGGGGCGGGAGAGGAGCACGACGGCGCCGTAGGGGAGCGAGGGATGGCTCACAACAAGATCGTTGGGGTCGTACGGGGCGCCGCTCGCAGTGAGGCGCCCGGCGAAGGCCTTGGGGTAGACGGCGACGGCGCCGGTCGAGTCCGGGGCGGCCCAGTCGCCGGGCGGCGGTACCTCGGGGGCGGCCCGGCCTGGCAGTCGGAGGCGCTGCCCCGGCTGAATTGCGGTCGTGTCGAGGTCGTTGGCGGCCCGCAGCGCCCGCACGCTCACGCCATACTGGCCCGCGATGCTGTAGAGGGTTTCGTTGGGCGTCACCACGTGTGCGGGCGGGGCGAAGCGACGCGGGAGCTGGAGGGTCTGTCCCGGCGCGAGGGGGATCGCCGTGCTGTCGTTCAAGGCGTAAAGTGTGTCGGCCGTGGTGCCGAGGCGGAGGGCGAGGTTCGCGAACGAGTCGCCCTTCTGGACCTCGTGACGGCCGTAGAGCGGCGGGGCTCTGGTGGAAGCTGCGGTCGACGTCGTAGTGTCCGCCGCAGACGGATCCGCGACGGTCGTGTCGTCCGGGGTCGTCGACGTTTCAGTTCGCGGCGATCGCACCCGGAGGGTCTGACCCGCCTGCAGAGACGTGCCCTCCAGGTCGTTCCACCGCTGCAGCGCCTCCACCGACACGCCAAACCGCTGGGCGATGCTGTACAGCGTGTCGCCGGACTGCACCGTGTAGGTCGAGTCGGAGGGCGCCTGGGCATGGCCGTCCAGCGGACCTCCGCCCATCAGCAAAAGGACACCGAGAACGAAAACAGCGGTGCGCATCGCAGCGTCAGAGTGGTCAGTCGAACCCAATACCCTCCGCCTTCAGCTTCGCGTCCTGGAGCTCCGACAGTGATTTCTGCTCTCCCTGCTCGCGCGCCACCTCGATCCCCTGCTCGTAGGTGTCGAGGGCGTCGGTGGTGCGATCAAGCTGCTCGTAGAGCTTGCCGAGGTGGTAGTACGTCCCCACGTAGTCGGGGTCCGTCTCTACGAGCTCCTCGAACAGAGCGAGGGCCCGCGAGGAATTGCCCTGCTTCAGATGCTCCTGCGCGAGGGCGTATCGCGTAAACGGGTCGTCCGGGTCTTCCTCGTAGAAGGTCTTGAGCTGCTCCAGGCGATTGTCGCTCACGGGAATGTCGGGAACGGTGGATGTGAACGAGCCGAAATGAGCGTCCTCTTTTCCAAACGGGCGTGACGCGTGAAGACGTGACGAGTGATTCGAGGAAAAACCCGACCTCACGCGTCACGAATCACGCATCACTCTTCACCACGATCCCCCAGCGCCTCCGCCGCCAAAGCTGCCTCCGCCGAAGCCCCCGAAGCCCCCCCCGCCACCTCCAAATCCACCGCCCCCGAAGCCGCCACCGCCATGCGAGCCGCCCCCACCGCCCCAGATGAAGATCGGCAGGTCGGCGTCGTGTCGGCGCTTCGAATTCTTTGCCCCCTTCTTTTTGCCGCGGCCCCCTCCCCAAAACGAGCTTCCGATGAAGTAGACCAGGATGAGAAAGATGTAGATCAGCGTCGTGGAGATGCCGCCGTCGTCGGCGGACGAGGCGGAGGTTTCCTCGGTGGCGGTGTACTCGCCCGCGGTGGCCTGAATGATGGCGTCCGTGCCCCGATCGAGGCCCGCGTAGAACTGTCCCTGGCGGAAGGCGGGCGTCATGACCCGCTCCACGATCCGATTGGCGATGGCGTCGGGGAGCGCGCCCTCCACGCCGTACCCCGTGGCGATAAACATCTTGCGGTCGTTCTTCGAGACGAGGACGACCACCCCATTGTCTTTCCCCTCCTGCCCCACGCCCCAGTCGCGCCCCAGCGAGATGGTGTAGTCGTCGACGGGGGCGCCGTCGAGGGACGTGAGCGTGACCACCACGACGGCCGTCGACGAGGTGTCCTCGTACGCCGTCAGCTTGCGGGCCAGCGCGCGCTCCTCGCCGCCCGAGAGCAGGTTGGCCTGGTCGAGCACGGGGCCGCTCGGCCTGGGCGGAAAGTCGTAGCGCTGCGCGGACGCCGGCGACGCCAGCGCCGCCGCGACGAGGCTCAATGCAGCGCCGAGCAGCAGAATGGAGCGGAGACGGGTGGACACGGGGAAGGAAAGG
>CAZRPQ010000339.1:0-3190 GCA_964601725.1 uncultured Salinivenus sp.
CACGCCGACCCGATCGACCAGCACGGGCGGCCCCATTCCATCGAGCTGACCCTGCCGCCGCTCGGGGCGCTCGTCCTCGAGGACGCTGAGTCCCACTGACTGCTCTTCGTTTCAGGGTGCCCCGCCCCCAATCGGCGGTGGACCGCGAACGACGTCTTGCTCTCATTTCGACTCGGCGGTCCCCCCCCCGTCGCCGGCACAGGTGTAACATCTCTTCCGCCACGGGGACGAGAACACGGAGCGCGGCCCAAGATGTGGACTCCGCGACCACAGGACTGGCCCCGTCCGCCGCGTTCGAATTAATCGCCCCTGCACACATCGCAGTTGACTTGCGCGAAGATGCCCACTTATTTAGAACTGGTCTAGATAACTAAAAGTGGGTTCTCTCATGCACACAACTCGCCAGTCCCTTCGTCGGCTTCGCACAATCATGGTCAGTCTTCTTCTGGCCGTGGGACTCGTCCTTGTGCTCCCGGCTTGTTCGGACGATCCCATTCTTGGGCCGGATGAGGGGAAGCCGGACGACAGCGGGGGGAGCTACAGCAGCATCAAGCAGCTCGCGCCGGCCGACTCGGCTGCTCCCGAGCCGCGGACAACGAATCCCGAACGCTTCTAAGCATATGCGACCGTTTGTTTCTTTTCCCGACTGGTTGTCTTGGCGGATTGTCCTCCTGTTCGTTCTGGGGATCGGGATGGGAATCATGGAAGGGCGGGCTCAGGAATCGGCCGACGGACGGGTTTCGGGACGCGTCGTTGCGGCGGCGACGACCGAGCCCCTCGCGGAGGCGACCGTCAGCATCAAAGGTTCCGGTCAGTTGCGTGGTACGACCACCGACGAAGACGGGCAGTTCGTGATCGACGACGTCGAGCCGGGCCGCGTCCCCCTCGAGGTGCGCTACGTGGGGTACGTGCCGCAGCGGCGAACGGTGATGGTGAAGGCCGGGCAGACGACACGCCTCACGGTGGAGCTCCCACAGTCGACGGTGGAGCTATCGGGGCTGGAAATCATCGGGTCCGGGCGGCAGGAAAAAGCGACGATGCCGGGGGCCGCCTCCGAGGTCGGCACGGCTGAGTTGGAGCAAAGCAATCCCATCGGGCTGCAGGAGACCCTGGCCTCCGTGCCCGGCGTGTTCATTCGGTCCGACGACGGGATGGGACAAACACGGATGTCGGTCAGCATCCGGGGCCTGCAGTCGCGCCGCACCCAGCGCGTGCTGGTGATGGAGGACGGCATTCCCATCCAGCCCGCTCCCTACGTCTTCTCGCCGCTCTACTACAACCCGCCTCCTGGGCGCATTGAGAAGGTGGAGATCATCAAGGGCAGTTCCTCCATCCGACACGGCCCACAGACGATGGCGGGCGTCATCAACTACGTCACCAGTCGCCCGCAGCGGCGCTCTCTGGGCGGGACGGTAGAGGTGACCGGCGGCTCGCACCGGTACACAAGCCTCTTCGGTGAGATCGGTGGGTTCGGGACCGACGATCTGCACCCGCAGGTGCAGCTCCTCGTCAAGCGTGGCGACGGATTTCGGGAGAACAACGACTTTCTCCAGCTCAATGGGACCGCCAAGCTCCAGTACGACAACGGCGCCGACCGCTCGCTGTACCTGAAGGCGAACGTGGACTACGAGCGGATGAACGCGACGTACCACGGCCTCACGCCGCACACCTTCGAGACCGACCCGGACTTCAACCCGAAGGACGACGACTTCTACCGCATCTTTCGGGGCTCGCTCGACGCGATCTACGACCAGAGCTACGGCGACGGCTTCCAGGGCACCACGAAGCTCTACGGCAATGTCTTCGACCGCCCCTGGTGGCGAGAGGAAAATGCGTTCGTGCGCGCCGACGACTACGAGCAACACGGCGCTGCGGCCACCCCTGTGGACCCGAGGACCGACGCGGCACTCGTCCGCGTCGCCGCGACGGACGTGACGGACCGCGACAGCTCCGTGGCCTTCGGAAACGATCGCCGGTTCTACGTCACCGGCCTCGAGCACACCTTCGACATCGACCACAGCCTCTTCGGCCGGTCTGCCGACCTGGAGGCGGGCGCACGCCTGCACTACGAACGGTTCGAGGACAACCTGAAGGTCAGCGACGACCCGGAGGCCCGGGAGGGCGTGTTTTTCCGGGGGGATCTGTCCAATCCGCCCGTCACGATCGTGGGGCGGAGCCGCATCTACGAGACGCGAGCCCTCGCGCTGTACGCCCTGGAAGACGTCCAACTAGGGCCGCTGCGCCTCTCTCCGGGCGTGCGTCTGGAGGTCTTCAATCAAACGAGCACGGACCGCCTCAACGGCAACCGGGAAGTGGAGCAGACAAGCGTGGTGCCGCTGCCGGGCCTCGGGTTCAACCTGAACCTGGGCCGGACCGACCTGGGGGCTAGCGTCGGCGAGGGGCAGTTTAACCTCTTCGGGGGCGTGCACCGCGGCTACACCTCCCCTTCGAGCGCCACGTTCCGGACCCTGGGCGTCAATGAGCCCCGTCGCGGCGAGCCGGCCTTCGACCTGCAGGCGGAAAAGAGCTGGAACTCAGAGCTCGGCCTGCGGGGCCGCTCCGGCGCCGGGCAGTTCCAGTTCACCGGCTTTTACACCTACGTCGAGGACCTCGTCGGCGGGAAGACCCGGTTCACGCAAAACCTGGGCGTGGTGCAGAGCTACGGCCTGGAGACCCAGACCACAATCGAGGGCAGCGCCTTCGCGTCGGCCCTCCCCACCCTGAACGTGTCTTACACCTTCATGCGGACGGAGGTCGTGGAGGGCCTCGTGCCGAGCGCGATCGGCACGGGGAGGGTCGACATCAGCGGCAACGAGCTCACCGCGGCCCCCACCCACACCGCCACGGTGGGGCTCTCAAAGACCTTCTCAGACCTCGGGCTCACCCTGCGCAGCACCCTGCGGTACCGGGGCGAGTTCTACACCGACCTCGAAAACCTGGAGTTCACCACGCATCGAGGCGACACGGGTCCGGTGCCGTCTCGCACCGTCCTCGACGCCGGGGCCACCTACCGGTACTCCGACGATCTGCAGTTCAATCTCACCGCCAAGAACGTGACGGATCACGTGTACATCGGCTCGCGCCTACACTCCAATCCACGGGACACGGGGGCGAGCAGCAACGGCGGCAGCACCGGCATTCTGCCCGGCCCGCGCCGTCAGATCAATTTGTCTCTTCAGTACAGCTTCTA
>CAZRPQ010000340.1:0-3190 GCA_964601725.1 uncultured Salinivenus sp.
GGCGGGTGCATGTTCACCACCACCAGTGGGCTGCCCAGGACATCCTCGGCGTCGAGGAGAAAGGCCCCACTCTGGTAGTCGTCGTATCCCGGAATGGCGTGGGTGTCGAGAATGGGGTAGCGGCTGCCGAGGACGAGGTCGCGCCCCTGTTTTGCCCACTCCCACTCGGCCGACAGCCCAAGTTCGTTCTCCGCCACCTCTTCGGTCTGCGCCGCGGTTTGCGCGTAGACCTCCTGGAACGCGATAACGTCCGGGCCCACGGCCCCGAGGATGCGGCGGAAGCTCGGCTGACGCTCGGCCGAAAAGATGGCACTCTGATCCTCCTCGAAGTTGTTCGTAGAGTTGTACGAGAGCAGGCGCACGTCCGAGGCGGCGGGCCGAGCAATAGAGGGCGCCTCCAGCCTCGTCTCGGTGTCGGAAAGTACGTACCCGAGGCCTCCGTCGCCATCCGGGAGACGGTCCCCCCCGTTCGACAGTGCGATTCGGAGAGTGTCACCCTGAAAGAGCGGGGTCCCTCCCGGTGTCGCCGAGCGGTCGAGGGCGATCTCGAACGTGTCGGCCCGCACCGTGGGCAGCGAGGTGAGCCCGATGTCGGCGTGGTTCACCGTCGTGGTGTCGCCGTGGCGGAACACCTGTCCGGAGCGTGCCCCGAATGTCCACGCGAGCTCTGCGCCCACCCCCAGGGTATCCGCTCCCGAGGTGGCATTGTCGTCCGTGTCGAGATACAGGGTCAGCTCGTTGTCTTCCTGCAGGTTGACGGCCTGTCCGAGCTCGAGCTGGAGAAAGAAGTAGCGCTCACTGTGGGCCGTCCACAGGCGCTCCAGGTCCAGTCCCTCCGCGTTGTCCCCTGTGTCGGTGTGCCGCACCGAAAGGTTTGCCCAGTCCGTCCCCTGCTCGTCCACGTAGATGCGGGCAGGCTGTGTGGTGTAGCCGTCCCCCCCATTGCATCCGGGGAGGACGAGGAGCATCGCGACGACAATCAGCGAGCGGAAAGACATGAACGGAACGGCCATTGCCTTGAGGCATGAGAGGAGCGTGGATGCGGTATATTGGGCGGGGCAGGTGGTGTTCACCGGAGGCCTCCCTTCCAGCACCGACCGCGATCCACGCAGTGTTCGGTTCACACGCCTCACCCTCCTGTTTCTGATGCAGACGACCCTTTGGCTCGTCCGCCACGCCAACCGCCAGGACTTTGCCGATCCTGACTGGGCCGCCACGGCCGACCGGCCACACGATCCCGGCCTTTCGTCGGACGGCGTGCAGCAGGCGCAGCAACTCGGCCGCCGCGTGGCGGCCCTTGGGGTCGACCGGATTTTGTCGTCCCCGTTCCTGCGCGCCGTAGAGACGGCGCACCACGGTGCCGACGCGACGGACCAGCCGATCCTTTTGGAGCCGGGGCTCGGGGAGTGGCTCAACGACGACTGGTTTGCGGACGCCCCGGACACGCTCGCGCCCGCCACGCTCGCCGCCCAGTTCGAGCACGTCGATCCCGAGCAGCCGACTGAGCCCTGTCGGCAGCCGACCTACCCAGAGTCCCGACACCAAGCCCTCGCCCGCCTCGGGGCCACTGGGCAGTGCCTGGCCGATCGCTACACGGGCGAGACGCTGCTGGTGGTGGGACACGGCATCACGGTGACGGGGGTCCTGCACGGCCTCGTGGAGGGGGACATGCCCGATCCCGGATGCCCCCTCGCCAGCCTCACGAAGGTGGAAAAACGAGATGGAGCGTGGACGATTGCCCTCCGGAACGACACGAGCCACCTCGAAAACGGCGCCCGTGCGACCGACCGGCTGGCCTGACGCTCAAGCGGACCGTCGATGGGGTGCGGGCCACAGATGGGACAGGCCCAAAAAGCGTAGGAAAGAACCCGACCCAAAAAGAAAGCGCCCGGACCCCCACCAAGGGCCGGGCGCTGGCGGACTGCCAAGGGATATGACGCGTTACTGAGGTGTTCCTCCTCTCACGCATTCGTAAAGACACACCGCGAACGGCAATCGTAACGTCCGCCTCTACTGCTTTATGTTTTCTTCATCGTATGCGCGAGAAGCCGGACGAATCGTCAGGGCTTTCAGCGTTTTCCAGAACCGCTGTTCAACGTCGATAAACTCCCGGAAAATCCACTGATGACCTCGGTGGCGGAGAGTTCCCGGCTCGCCGCCCGACCGCACTCCGGGCAGTAGTTGCCGACAAAGTCCCGGCCGCCGTTCGAGCACGAGTGCGCTTGGACCGAATCATCACTCTCCGAAGGCTTTCCACTGTCCACGTCGACTTGGGGGCCGGCAGCATCAGAAGAGGACATCGGAACAGTGTGCTCGTTTGACCACCAAGCGTGGGGCCCGGAGAGCCCGGATGTCAACTCGACGCGCTTCTCTGTCCCCCCTCGTTTTCGCCTTCTGCTGGAGGCTGCCGTCGGAAGAGCCCACGAATCCAACTGCCCATCGAGCCTCAACTAGCGGCTTCCCGTCGTGTCCTCGTCCTTGTTCGCGCGCTCACGCCACTCCCAGGGCGGAGTGGGGGTCGGCTGCGACCAGAGGCCCTGGCCCGCAGAGCGAGCCCGACGCTCCAGGCGCTTCAGGGACTCGGCATCGGGAGCCTGCCGCGTGAAGTGCCAGACCAAGCCCCGACGAACCAGCATCTTCGAGAGGTCGTTGCCCCGCACCTCCAAGCGGGCGACCGCCCGGCCGCGACGGTCGACCGTCTCGACAGAAACCCACACGCTTTTGTCGGTAACGTAGTGCCGCACGGCCCGAGTCGTCGCGGCACCGTACGTCTGGCCCGGCTCCGGCGCGTCGACGCCCCAGAGATCAACCGTCATCGTGTCTCCGGCCGAGCGCCAGACGTCAAAGGTGTCTCCGTCGACGGCCCCGACCACCGTGCCGGTAAACGTCTGACCCGGCTCAACCTGGGCGCCGACCGGCGTCGCGAGGAGACCGGCAAGACCGAGCGCGATGGCAGTTCCAAGCAGCCCCTTTTGTACCGGAGTCACCTTACCGAGCCGTAAACGATTCTTGAAAGGGTTGGCGACGAGTACGGGCGCCTGGAAGTGGGAGAATGGGAGCACGGGAGAGAGAAACGCGGAGACTTCGGAAACATGCCAATTCGCCCCCTCGCCCTTTCGCCCCCTCGCCCTTTCGCCCTCTCGCCCCCTCGCCCTTTCGCTCCCTCGCCCACACTCCCGAACCCCGTTCG
>CAZRPQ010000341.1:0-3180 GCA_964601725.1 uncultured Salinivenus sp.
CTCGGGGAGGTGCGCACGCTTCTGGGCCATGAGACTCGGATGCAGACCGAGGCGTTTCTCAAAGAGCGAGGCGCCCTTCTGGACTACTCCGAGGAAGAACTGGAGCAGGACCTGGAAGCGGCCCTCCAGGCCGCCGAAAAGTAGCCAGCGTAGAGCCGCGCTTGTCCGGGTCGTTCCAACACTCATCGGCTTTCGGAGGGGAACCAACCAGTGACGATCGTCAGCAACACCTCCCCGATCAGCTACCTGGTGCTTATCGGGGCGGAAGAGATGCTTCCTGCGCTCTACGGGGAGGTTCTCATTCCAGAGGCGGTTCGCCGCGAGTTGGGCCACCCCCAAGGCCCAGAGTCAGTGCGCAACTGGGTCGAGGTCTCACCACCCTGGCTCAGCGTAGAAAACATCCGAGCACGACGTGGGGAGCGTGAAGAGACGTCTCTTCAAAGCCTCGATCCCGGAGAACGGGAAGCCATAATACTGGCCCGGCAGGAGGAGGCTGGTATTCTCCTCATCGACGAGCAGGCCGGTCGTCAGGTGGCCCGGAACTTCGACCTGGAGGTAACCGGAACGATTGGCGTGTTGGGAGCAGCTGTTAAGAACGGACACGTCGATGCTGCCCCGGTCGTCAAGGCCCTGCGAGATACCACGTTCCGCGCCTCGCCGGACTTGTATCGCTGGCTGCTCAACCAGCAGGAGTAGAGCAGAGATTCGATGTTCTCGTCCAGTCCAGACGCGGGGACGTCTTCCGAACACCGCCTTCAACGGAGCCGACTTGGAGACCGGGGAGCGAGTAACCACTCCCCGTTCGGGCTGCCGATGCCGCGTCCCCCATGGCGAGGGCCCCCACCGTTGAGGCTGGACCCCTACTGCTCCACCACCCACGCCCAGATGTCTGCGGCCCGTTCGAGGACGCGGTCGCGGTCCGCAGGCAGGAGGAGGCCCTCTTCAATCATCGCGTCGGCGGCGTCGCGGGCCTCGGCCATGTACGCGTCTTTGTTCGGATAGAGGACCGTGGCGGCGGGACGCGGGTCGCCGGTCGCCCGCTTCTCGGCCGGGGTGGCCGGGAGGGGCACGACGCTGCCGAAGAAGTTGGTAAGCTCGTCGGCGTTTCGGACCGCACCGATGCGCAGATTCCATGGCATGTACGTGGCCAGCGGCACTCGGGTCTCGAGGGTTTGCAGTCCGGCCCGCTCATTGCCGAGCGAGTCGACCTGACTCACGAGCGAGGGGTAGGTGGGCCCGAGGCGCGGCGGCTGCCGGGTCACGACGCCGTCGGTGCGGAACCGGGCGCCATAGTCGGTCCGGTACGCCTCATGGATTACGTCCGGGGGCTCCACCTTCGGAATGGTCGGAAAGTCGAGGGCATCAATGGACACGAGCGTCCCGTCCGCACGGCGGGGGTACCGGCTGGGCGGGGGGGCTGCCCCCTCGTCGACCCACTCCATGAGACGGACGAGGAGCGCACGGTAGACAACGCTGTGGTCCATCGGATTGCCGCGGTAGAGGTCCGGCCCCTCCGTGAGCTGGTTATCCTCCGGTGGTGGAAAGCGCCATGGAAAGTGCTGGGCGCTGGCGATGTGGTAGATACGCTCCTGATCGAAGGGCGCTACGTCCTCTGTGCCGTCGGGCGTCGTGTGGAGGAGGGAGGCCGCCCGGCCCCAGTACTCGTAGCCGGTGTTCACGTACATCGTCTTGGGCCGGTGCGCCGGGCGCTGGCGGGCAAGCAGGCCGTCGGAGCGCCACTGGAGCGAGTCGAATTGAACGCGGCTGGTGAAGGGAAAGATGTCCGTCGGGTATTCGAACGCCGAGAACCGATGCGCGTCGCGGGAGGGCTGGGCGAAGCGGTGGTTAAAGCTGCCGCGCCCGGCGCCGGCCGTAATGGCGAGCACGCCGTCGTAGGCCGGCCGCCCCTGCTCGTCGGTATTGAAGCCCTGGTAGAGAAAATGCCGCAGGAACCGCCCGGTCTGGGAGACGCCCACCGCCAGTCCCTTCTCCACAGGAAAGACGGCGTTGGGATCGTACTTTGCGTAGCTAATCACGTCCCGAATGGCCGCCAGCCCGAGGCCCACGACGCGGGGATTCTTGGACCGGTACACGCACTCGTAGATCGCCCCGGGCTCAAACCCGCCCTCCAGGTGGACGTGCGTGCTGTCAGGCACCAGCGTGCCCGTCGAGTCGCGCCGGGCAAACGACCACTGATCGCGGGGGATCACCCGCCGGTCGGCTCCACGGTCAGGGCGCACCGTGAGGACGTTGCTTGGATGATCGAAGTCGGCGGCGCGGTAGGCAAAGTGGTCGCGGTGGCCGAGGGGCAGCACGTCGGTCGTGTCGTCGGGCACCCAGTCGCTGCGGACCCTTCCGTAGATGGGCGAGCCGTCGGGGTGGCGGGCCGTGGGGACCCGCAGGCGCAGGTTGTCCTCATTCCGCGGCACATCCCACTGCCACCCCACCCAGATGGCCGTGAGCCCCTTCTCCATGAGGAGCCCGTCGCCGAAGGCCTCCGGGGCGGACGGGTTAAGGCTTGCCGTCGCGTAATTGAAGTACGGAAGCGTGAACTTGCCCCCGCGATTGCTCACCTCCACGACGGCGACGCCACGCCGGTTCGCCGGATCGACGGGCTGGAGCACGGCGAAGTTGGCCCACGCCCGCACCTCGCCCGTCGAGTCGCGGGGCGCGAGGTCGAGGTCCACAATTCGGGCATTCGCGGGCGTGCCGGGGTCAAACGCAAAATAGATGCGCCCCTCAATCAGTTCGTAGGCCCCGTGTGGACCGAACGATTTTCCGTCTAGAACCTCAATGCGACGATCGATCTCGACGCGTACAACCCGTGCGTCGGCGGCAGAAGCAGCGAGAAGTCCGGCGAAGACAACGAGTCCCCAGACTCGAAGGCGTGACATGGGTGGGTACGGTCCAGTCCAACGGAATCGGACCCGCCAATATAGGGGCCGAGGAGCGGAGTGCACAGTCGTTCGTCCGGGGCGGCTCAGGGGAGCAGGTTGATTCCATTCGCCGCACTCCCTAGACTGCGAAAGCCAACAGGCCTGCCGCACCTCCACGCACATGGAATCATGTGCAGGGGTCGAGCGGATCACCGAAGCCTGCTCCCGCCCATTCGCTACACCTTGTCTCCCGTATGCCCGACGCCGATCCCATCCTCCTGGAGCTGTACCGCCACCGCTTCGA
>CAZRPQ010000342.1:0-3170 GCA_964601725.1 uncultured Salinivenus sp.
ACATTGTCGGCGGTGCGACATACCATCTTTGGAAGAGGACGGAGAGGTGGCCGAGTGGTCGAAGGCGCTCCCCTGCTAAGGGAGTAAACGGTGATGAACCGTTTCGGGGGTTCGAATCCCCCCCTCTCCGCCATTCGCGCCGGTCCCGACGATGGTCGGGGCGGGCCTTTTCTTTTTCGGGTGGTGGGTCCACCTGCATGCCTTTGCCCCTGCTCCTCGCAACGATCCTATCCGATGGCCGAGTCTGCGTCTCGCCGTCCAACCGTTGCTATCGCCGGGGCTACAGGCTCGGTGGGGACGGCCGTGTGGGATGCCCTCAAGGACGACTACGATCTCATTGGCCTGACCCGCTCACCGGTGCGGGCCCGCGTCAACGCCACCTCCGCGCCCGGCGTAGAATGGCGACACTGCGACCTCTTCGATCCGTATGCCGTGCAAGACGGACTCGTCGGGGCGGACTATGCCATCTACCTCGTCCACTCGATGCTGCCGTCCGCGCGGCTGTCGCAGGGCCAGGTGGCCGATCTCGATCTCCTGCAGGCCGACAACTTTGCCCGGGCGGCCGAGACGGAAGGCGTCGAGCAGATTCTTTATCTCGGTGCGCTCGTGCCGGACGATACGCCCGACCTGCCGTTCCCCCTCCGCCGGCGGCTGGAGGTGGAGCAGGCCCTCGGGGCCACCTCCGTGTCCCTCACCACGCTCCGAGCCGGCCTCATCGTGGGGGCGGGCGGCACGTGGCTGCGCCTGCTGCTGAATCTGGTACACCGACTGCCCGTGATGGTGCTTCCCTCGTGGACCCAGGCCGAAACCCAGCCGATTGCCCTTCGCGACGCGGTGCGTGGCCTGAAGAAATGTCTCGGCAATCCGGCCACCTATGGGGCGGCGCACGACATCGGGGGGCCGGATGCGATGAGCTACCACGAGATGCTGTTGCGCACGGCCGACACGCTGGGACTGGAGCGACACACCACGACGGTGCCTGTAGAATCGCCGCGTCTCTCCAAGCTCTGGGTGTGGCTGTTTGGCGGCGTGCCGTGGGCCCTCGTGAATCCCGTCATCGACAGCCTCCGGTACCAGGCGCAGGTCCAACCGAACGAGATGCAAGCGTGGCTGGAACGAGACGCACTGTCGTTTGAGGAGGCACTGGACGCCTCTGTGGACGATCGGGGGCGGCCGCTGCCCAATCCGCGCGATGAGCTCCGCCCCCGTGAGGACGCTGTCATCCAGGACCAGAGCGTAGCCCGATCGGTGCAGCGCATGCCCTCCCCGCCCGACTTTTCGGCGCGCGACGTGGCGAACGAGTACCTGCGCTGGCTGCCGCGCCTTGGATGGCCTGTGCTCCAGGTGCACGTGGAGCACGGGCGCGTGGCGCACTTCGAGCTGCGGCCGGTGGGAACGCTCCTCACGCTCCGCTTCGCTGCCGATCGAAGTCCCGAGGGGCGACAGCTTTTCTTCGTCACTGGGGGACTGCTGGCAGGGGAAGGGGAACGATCCGGGCGGCTCGAGTTTCGGCAGGTGCTGGGCGGGGAGGCCGTTCTGGCGGCTGTCCACGACTTTTCGCCGCGCCTGCCCTGGTACATTTATAACACCACGCAGGCCCTCGTCCATCTTGGGGTGATGTGGGGCTTTCGGCAGCACCTGGAGCACTTGACGCAGCAGCAAGCCGAGTCCGCGTCGGTCTCGTCTGCCCTCCACGGCACCTCGTCTTCGTAGCTCGTCGCGCACTCCACTTTCTGAACGACCCCCGCCCGATGTAAGCGGGCAGCCTGTTTCGTCAATGCCGACCTTTGCCGACGCCCCCTTTACCGAAGATCAGCAAGAGGCCTACGATCGGGTCTACGATCGCCTGGCCCGTGGGGAGCGATTTACGGGGCTGCGTGGGTACGCCGGCACCGGCAAGACGTATCTCATAAGCCGCCTCGTGGAGCAGCTCCTGGACGAGGACTGTGCGGTCACGGTCTGCGCACCCACCCACAAGGCCGTGCAGGTGCTGAGCGAAGAGCTGGGGGACGCCCCCGTGCAGATGCAGACGCTTCACTCGTTTCTTGGCCTGCGCCTTCAGCCGACGGAGGACGGGGAGTATGAGCTGGTGGCGGAGGAGGAGCGCGACTTCACCGAGGGCGTCGTCATCGTCGACGAGGCGTCCATGATTGGGCGCGAGGAGTGGTCGCACATCGAGGACGCGCCGTTCTGGGTGCAGTGGCTCTTCGTGGGCGACCCGGCCCAGCTCCCCCCCGTGAACGAGGACCCGTCGCCCGCGCTCGACGTGCCGGGGCCCACCCTGGAAACCATCCACCGACAGGCGGCCGACAATCCCATCCTGGAGCTCGCCACCAAGATCCGTACCGGGGCCGACGGCCGCTTTGGCAGCAAGTTTGAGGACGGAAAAGGCGTCGCCGTCACGCGCAACCGCGAGGAATTTCTGGACAGCGTACTCCGTGCCTTCGACACCGAGGCCTTCGCCGAGGATGCGACTCACGCCCGCATGCTCGCCTACCGCAACAAGACCGTGCGCCGGTACAACCGCGAGATCCGCGCCGAGCGCTACGGGGCCGATGCGGACCGCTTCGTGGAGGGCGAGTGGCTGGTGGGCACCGAGACGTGGTACCACGAGGGCGTGCAGCGCCTCACCAACAGTGAAGAGGTGCGCGTGAAGAAGGCGAGCGTCGACACTTTCGAGGCCGACGATCAAAGCGAGTGGACGGTGTGGGAATTGAAGGTGCGCACCCCCGGCAAAGGCCTTACGCGTACCATCCACGTCTTGCACGAGGACGAGTTTGAGCGCTACGAGGACGCGCTGGAGCGCCGCCGCGAAAAGGCCCAAGACGACGCGTCGAAGTGGGATCGGTTCTTCGAGTTGCGGGAGCAGTTTGCGCGGGTCGACTACGCGTACGCCACGACCGTCCACCGGGCGCAGGGCTCCACCTACGACACCGTCTTCGTCGACCACCGCGACCTGCGGGTGTGCCGGGGGGACGAGCGGAACGCCCTCCTCTACGTGGCCGTCACGCGTCCAGCTCGGCGCCTCGCGCTGCTGGTGTAGTATTTCGCCAACCGTAATTTTCTGTACGAAGAGGAAAGCATACTGCGTGAGTCAGGGTGCAGTGTGTGAGAAGTGAGAAGCTGTTTGGTGGATGGATATTCAGCCGAGACATAGCGGGCGACGTGCA
>CAZRPQ010000343.1:0-3168 GCA_964601725.1 uncultured Salinivenus sp.
GTTCCGATGGTGGCGCTTCAACCAGCAGTGGGAGCCGTGGTACGGCGCGTTCACCTATGGCGACGGCAAAAACTATTACTTCCGAAACCGGTGGTTCGAGTACTCCAACAACGAGCCCGCCCAGGACTTCATGTGGTGGATGCAGTTTATGCGCACCGGAGAGCGGGACTATTACCTCGCGGGGCAGGCCATGAGCCGCCACACGATGGACGTCGACAATACGCACTGGCCCGACGGGACGGACTACCGGGGCGACTCCAACTCCGCCCTCGACTGGTGGACAGCCAAAAACGCCCCCGACGGGTCGCCCTACGTGGGCATGGGACGCCGCCACGGCAACCAGCACTGGTCGGCCATGCTGAGTGCGCACGTGTGGACGGCGGGATGGATCGCGTCGTACTACCTGGACGGGTATCACCGCGGCCTGGCGGTGGCCAAAAAGACAGCCGACTACTACCAGCGCCGCATCTTCGGCAAGCATGGCCTGACCGGCCGCCGGCTCTACCTGTCGGTGTGGAACCTCGTCGAGATCTACGACGCGACCAAGGATCCGCGCATCCGGAAGGAACTGGACGAGCGTGTCGACCGGATGCTTCGGCTGCAGCACGAGCAGGGGGGCAACCTGGTCATGGACCGGTACGGATACACCCAGGTGTACGCCGCTCGGGGCCTTGGCAAGTACTACCAGCTTACCGGCGATCCGGCCGTGCGCGACGCGCTGATCCGACACGCCCGCTGGGTCCGTGACAACCCACCCCTCAACCACGAGATGGAGTCGTATCTGTCCAGCATCTCGGTCCTGCTCCTCGGGTATCAGCTCTCCGGGGACCCCTCGCTCTACCGCACGGCCTACGACCGCGCACAGGCCCTGAAGACGGATTCGCTTCCGATCTCTTTCGAGGGGGCGTCCAGCCAGGCCGAGCTCTTTGAGGCCCTCGAAGGCGTGGGCCACCTTCCCCCGGAGAAGGGAGAAGACCCCGGCGATCGTTCAATCTGGAGCATCACGAACGGGCTTCGCATTTTCGGGTGGACGCACGCCTACAATGTGCCGTATCTGGTGCATTGGCTCGAGCACGAGGGGCCTCCGGATCGGGCGGACGCCACGTCGTCTCCGTCGTCGCATTGACCTTGCTTCTCCGTCTCAATGGACATTGATTTCTCGGAACTTCGACGCCGTGTGGGGCTCGCCGCGGGCGTCCTTGTCTGTGTGGGCCTGTTGCTGCTGCCGGCCCCAGAGGGCCTCGACCTCGCTGCCTGGCGGACGGCCGCCGTGGGGCTGCTCATGGCCCTCTGGTGGATCACCGAGGCCCTCCCCATCGCGGTCACCGCCCTCGTGCCGCTCGTGCTCTTTCCCCTGCTGGGCATCGCTGGCATTGGCGACGCCGCGCCCCCCTACGCCAATCCGCTAATCTTCTTGTTCATGGGGGGCTTTATCATCGCCGAGGCCATGCAGGCCTGGCGGCTGCACCGCCGCATCGCCCTCGGGATCGTGCGGGGAGTGGGGGTGCAGCCCACCTCCATCATCGTCGGTTTCATCCTCGCGTCGGCCTTCCTGAGCATGTGGGTGAGCAATACGGCCACGGCGCTCATGATGCTGCCCATCGGACTCTCCATCATCGACCTGGCGCAGGACCGGCTCGAAGAGCGGGGGGAGGAGATGCCGCCCCACTTCGGACTCGTGCTGGTTCTGTGTATCGCCTACGCCTGCAACATCGGGGGCATGGGCACCCTCATCGGCACGCCGCCCAATGCGGTCCTGGCGGGCTTCGTCTCCGAGTCGTACGGCGTCGAGGTGGGATTTGCGCAGTGGATGATGGTGGGCCTGCCGCTCGTCGTCGTGGCCCTTCCGCTGCTCTACGTCGTGCTCACGTGGGTCTATCCGATCGAGCTGGAGCAGCTGCCCGGCGGGGCGCAGATCATTGAGGAAGAGCGGGAGAAGCTGGGGGCCATCAGCGTCGCCGAGACGCGGGTCGCCATCGTCTTTGGCCTCACCGCGGTGCTCTGGATGACGCGGCCCCTCCTGAGCAACGTCGTGCCCGGCCTGTCGGACGCCGGCATTGCCATCGGGGCGGGCGTCGTCCTGTTCATGCTTCCGGCCGGCACCGAGGATCGGGCGCTGCTCACCTGGGAGGAGGCCGAACGGCTGCCGTGGGGCGTCCTCATTCTCTTCGGCGGTGGGCTCAGCCTCGCCTCCGCCATCAGCGACACGGGGCTCGCCGAGTGGATCGGGGAGGGGGTCAATGCCCTGGGCGGCTGGCCCATCCTCCTTGTGATCGTCTCCACCGTTGCCTTGATCGTGCTGCTCACCGAGATCACCAGCAACACTGCGACCACGGCGGCCTTTCTGCCCATCTTAGGCGCGGTGGCCGTTGGGTTTGGGGAGAACCCGTTCCTCCTGACCGTGCCCGCGACCCTCGGCGCCAGCTGCGCGTTTATGCTTCCGGTGGCCACGCCCCCGAACGCCATCGTCTACGGCAGCGGCCAGCTCTCCATTCCGCAGATGAGCCGGGTCGGGGTGTGGCTCAACCTCGTGTTCATCGTCGTCGTCACGCTGGTCGCCTATTCGTTGCTCGGGGTTGCGTTCGGCGTCGAGCTCGGCACCCTTCCCGGCTGGGCGACGGGGTGAGGGCGCGGCGAGCGACACTCTCGGATGGACCGAAGACCGTTCGAAAGATGGAGCCAGGAGCCCCGGTGATGTTGACAAGGTCGGGGTCGGATTTGGACGTTGACGGTCGCTGGAAGCAGAACGAGAATCGTCGTACGCCCCACGTCGGGCGGCCCTCAGGGGAGGCCGGAGATCGTTCGTCGTGGCGGGGTGAAGATACGCCTGCCGGCCCATTTTCCCACACCGAGTGAGCACGTCATATATGTCTCCTCCCGTGCGGCTCCGCTTCTACGGATGTGTGCTGTTTTGTGTGCTGAAGATTGCGGGGCCTGCCGCCGCCCAGACGCCGATGACGCTTCCGCGGATCGAGGGGCCGATCACCCTCGACGGGCGGAGCACAGAACCGGCGTGGCAGGAGATTGAGCCGCTTCCGATGACGATGTACCAGCCGACGTACGAGGGCGGCGTGCGGGAGCGGACCGAGGTTCGCGTTGCCTACGACGACGAGTACCTGTACGTGTCGGGCCGCCTGTACGACTCGAATCCGGAGGACATCCGGGCCA
>CAZRPQ010000344.1:0-3165 GCA_964601725.1 uncultured Salinivenus sp.
GGGGATCGCGCTGGCCGTGAGGGCCGGGATGAGGGCTGTGGGGCCGGGCAGGGCCTGTACTTCGATCTCTTCCTCCCAGCACGCCCGGGCAAGGTAGAAGCCCGGATCGGAGATGCCGGGCGACCCGGCGTCGCTGATCAGGGCCACGTCCCGACCGGCCCGCATTCGGGTCACGAGCTCGGGGGTCTTATCGCGTTCATTGTGCTCGTGGTAGCTCGTGGTGGGGGTATCGATGTCGTGGTGGTCCAGGAGGTGCCCGGAGGTGCGGGTATCCTCGCAGGCAATAAGATCGGCCTCGCGCAGCACCCGGAGGGCCCGCAGGGTGATGTCGTCCAGGTTGCCAATGGGGGTAGGGACGAGGTAAAGCACAAGAGCCGTGCAGTGTGGAAGTGTGGAAGGATGGAGGTGCGGAAAGGAGCGGTGAGGCGTTGGGTCCTGCGGGGGGCAGGCAGTTTCGGAGACGACGCCGGAGTGGCGAGGGTCAAGATCGGAGGGAGGTGAGCCAGTCCCACAGGCGACGGCGGAGGGGTGGGGTGGCCCCCAGGTCGAGCACGACGTACAGAATGAGCCAGAGGCCCGCGCCGGACATGAGGAGGTTCGCAATCCACATTCCGAGCCACGGCGGAAAGAAGCCCCGCTCCGACAGCTTCTCGCCCTGGACCAGCGTGATCCAGTAAAACATGAAGATCCCGAGGGCGATGGCACCGATGGTGGCAAGCCCCCCTCGACGGAGGGCCAGGCCCAACGGGGCCCCGACAACCATGAAGACGAGACACGCGAGCGCAATCGAGAACTTTTTGTAGAACTCAACTTGGTAGCTGCGGATCCGCTGGCTTTTCCACTTCGTGTCGCGCTGGGTATTCTGGATGGTGGACTGCACCTCTTGGGCCCTCTGGGCAGCGCGCGTCACTATCGAGCGGGAACGGTCCGGGTCGAGCCTGCTGAGGGTCAGATAGACAGATTCGTGCGTCGTGGGGAGGGGGGCGGCAGACGTGTCCGTGTCCGACGTCGCCGGGCCGGACGAGTCTGGGGAAAGGATGCCCCGCACTCGGTCATACAGGGTACGGTACTCGGATTGGCGCTGGGCCTGCAGAGAATCAAGCGTGTTAAGAAGTTGCGGCGTGCGCATGGTTCGGGTAGACCGGGAGGTTTCTTCCGGCGTGGATCGCCGAAAGACGGCGTTGGACATGTTGAATTGGATGCGGTGGCGGTCGAAGGTAAGCTGCTCGTACCGTGCCGTTTGATGATTCGCGTCCGGGGGTAAGGGGCGGTGCATCTCCCCATCCCGCAGCGCGAGGGTCAGGCGAGCGCCCCCCTCGTGCGACTCGATCACCCCCCGCTCGGCCTTGATGACGGCCTGGCGGTTCCGCCCCTGCGTATAGTCGTAGATCGTGACGTCGATGAGCTTGTTGGTGCCCGACGGCCGTTTGCGGACGAGGATGCTATAGTCCTCCACGCCGTCATAGAAGACATTCGGCTGGAGCTCGAAGCCGGGCCGCTTGCCTCGGATGTCGCTCCAGAGCTGGCGGGCCCGATGGTTGGCCTCCGGCAGCATCACGTTGTTGAAGTACAGCATTCCGCCCATAATGACCGTGGCGACGACCAGGCTGGGCCACACGATCTGGCCGAAGGAAATGCCGGTGCTCTTGATGACGGTATAGTATTTCGACTCGGCGAGTCCGCCGAAGGCCATCAGGGCGGCCAGCAGCACCGACATGGGCACCGCCAGCACCACCATGTAGGCGAGGTTGTAGGCGATGAGCTCAATGATGACGGGGAGGGGAATGCCCTTCCCCGCAATTTCGGGGAGCCACCGGATGAGAAACTGCATCAGCAGCAAAAACATGAGCGTGCCGAGCCACCCGAAGAAGGGACCCGGCAGCCGGCGCAGTATGACCCAGTGAAGCCGACGCAGCATGGCCTGGACTGTTCGTCTACGAATTCACCCCGCTCCAAGGAGCCCTACAAACGCCGGGGGCAAATCGCATGTTCGGGGGTTGAAAGTGTGGAAGAGTGGAAGGGGGGAATGGATGTGTGGAGGCGGAAAGGGTGTGGGAGAGGCGTCGTTGGATCTTCAGGGGGGAGGCAGGAATTGGGAAGGCCCGTTCAGTTGTCCTCCGTTACGCCCCATGTCTCCGATGCAGGTCGAGCCGTTTACGTTCAACCCCTTCATGACGAACTGCTATCTCTGCCACGACCAGGGCGAGGCGGTGCTCATCGATGCGAGTTGCGACACTGAGGCGGAGTGCACGGCGGTGATGGACGTCATCGAGGAGCACGATCTCGACGTCCGCCACCTGCTGCTTACACACGCCCACGTAGATCACATCTTTGGGTGTCGGTTTTTCGAGGATCGGATCGGCCAGCGGTTCAAGGCCCACGAGGCGGCGGTGCCCTTCATCGAGCGGGCCGACGAGCAGGCCACCGCCTTCGGGGTGGAGGTCGATCCGCCGTCCGTCCCAACGACCCATCTCGCTGAAGGCGAGACCATTTCTTTCGGTGACGTCACCCTCGAGATTCTGCACACGCCCGGCCACTCGCCCGACTCTATTTCCTTCGTTCATCGCCCGAGCAAGCAGGCCGTTACGGGGGACGTCCTCTTCCAAAACTCGATTGGCCGGACCCAGGGCCTTCCGGAAACGTCCCGGACGCAGCTTCTGGACTCGATTACCGAGAAGCTCCTCCCGCTCGGCGACGATTTTGCCATCTATCCCGGCCACGGTCCCACGACGACCCTCGGCCAGGAGCGCGCGCAGAATCCGTTCGTGCAGGAGGCGCTTCGGCAGTAGGCTTACGCGCTGGCGGGAACGGTGGTCTCGCGGACGCGCTCGTAATGGTCCTCATAGAGAGGCACCACGCGGTCGATGTCGAACGTCTCGACCGCCCGTGTCCGCGCCGCCGACGCCATTTCGTCGTGCAGCTCGTCGTCGGTCAGCAACACTCGGGTGCACTCGGTGAACTCCTCCACGTCGTCCAGCGGACAGAGGAAGCCCGTTTCGCCGTGCACGATGAGCTCCGGCAGGCCCCCCACGTCGGTCGCCACGACCGGCACCTCGCAGGCCATGGCTTCGAGCGCCGCAAGACCGAAGGTCTCCGAGCCGCTCGGCATGAGAAACACGTCGGCGATCGACAAAATCTCCTCGACTGGGTCCTGTTTGCCGAGGA
>CAZRPQ010000345.1:0-3161 GCA_964601725.1 uncultured Salinivenus sp.
CCGCTCTTGGCCCTGCCGGTGGGGGCGGCGGTGGCGTGGACGCTGGAGACGCCGGCGGTAGCCACCGCCGCAGAGGATGAGGGATTTCGGGACTACCTCGCGACGGTGGGGGGGCAACTGCGCGACCGACGTGTCTTCGGCCTGCTGGCGGTCAACTTCGGCATTTTCGTTCTCATCTTCGGGGCCTTCCTCACATACGTGCCGGAGCTCCTGGAGACGCGGTTTGAGGCCTCGTCCGTCGCGGCGGGGGGCGTGCTGGCCGCCGCGTCGGTGTCGAGCGCCCTCGTGGCCACCCAGATTGGGCGCCTGGCCACCTGGATCGCGCCGCGACGGCTCATTCAGGGCTCGCTCCTCATCGACGGGGTGGCGCTCGCCCTCATGCCGCTGGCTTCGGGGCCGTGGGGCGCGGGGGCCGCCTCGCTGCTCTACGGGGTGGCGCAGGGCCTCAACCAGCCGGCGCTTCAGACGCGCCTCACCGAGCTGTCCTCGGACGTCTCGCGCGGCGTCATTCTGTCGCTGAACGGCATGATCCTGCGTCTCGGGCAGGCGGTCGGGCCGCTCCTGCTGGGGCTGGCCCTTGTCGTAGGGACCATCGAGACGGTGTTCTACGCCGCAGGGGGACTGGCGCTTCTCGTGGGCGTAGGGGCGGTGCTCCTCCTTGCGTCGGGTTGACTTCTCCCCCGGCTGAAGCCGGGAGATTCTTCGCGTTCTACACGAACTGCCACTAGCTTTCGCTTCGGGCCTTACGTTCGCTCCGCGAGCTACACGAGAGGTGAGGATGAAATCTCACTCCCGAGGGGGAAGCCATAACCCCGGGTAGACGGGTCGTAGAACCTGTCGGTTCATTATCAGACCCGACATACTTCCTTTTGGCGACGATACGTCGCCTGATGTTCACGGCACCTACAACATCTCGATGCCCATGAAATTGGCACTCAGAACAAACGTACTCACGGCCACTCGGCTTTTGTCTGTGGCCGCACTGTGGGCACGTTTGAGACGTGTAGGCTTCATCGACTCTTCGGGTAGTGATACCAGCGAGCTTGGCCTTGTACTCGATCATCCGAGCAAACTCGCCGGAGGACCACTGGTGCAGCCGTTGATTCATCTGGCTGCCGTAGTCAATCCGATCACGGATGCCGCGAACATCGCCGATAGCAATCGCAGAGACACGTCGCTCAAGGAGCATCTCCACGACCTTTCGGCTCAGTTTGTGAAGAAGGTCCGCGATCTTGTTATCGATGTGCTGGAGCTGCTTGTTTTTCGATTCGACCAGCTTCTTCCAGCGATTCGAGCCACGCTCTTTGCGGTCTATCTTCGCATTGAGCTTTGCCTTCAGTTGGTTCTGGTAATGGCGAAGGGCGCGAAGTTCACCGCCGTTGACCGTGAACGCATAGTCGCCAGTGAACACGGCGGCAAGATGTTTTTCGCCGAGATCAATCCCAGCAACCTTATCTCCGGTCGTGCGATCAACAGGTTCTATATCGTATTGAGCGCGGACAACAAACCCACCGGGACGCTTCCCGATCTCGACCGTACGAGGTTCCTGGTCCACGGGCCAATCGATCAGAATCGAGTCGTCTCCGCGCTTCGTGGACAGGCGGAGGACACCGTCATCCCGGAGCGTGACGCCCTGATAGGTCCACCGAAGAACGTTGTGCTCTTTGTCGCAGCGTCTGGGAGGATTACCTCTCCGGTCGTTGTCATGCCAGGAGCCGACCGCTTCGTAGAACTGCTCTGCGACTTCTTGGGCTGTCTGCGACGGAAGAACGTCGTGGCCTTTGCAGTGCCACTGTCGCATCGCCGTCTTACTGAGCCAGTGGTCTTGCCGGTCGACAGTTCGCCAGTACCACTTGCAGATGTTGTTCCACAGCTCAGCCGAGGTGCGGGACAACCGCTCAAGCTGCTCCGTGGCCTCGATATGGAATTTGCGAGTGAGGTACATCTGCTACGATTGATCTTCGATATATTGCTCTACGACCGACTCGCTCACCTTTCCGGTCGTCGAGACGAAGTAGCTCCGCGTCCAGAGAGAAGGAAGCCGATGCAAATGATCAAATTCCTCTCGCAGAACGTGGGCGCTCGTTCCTTTGAACCTGTGAATTACTTGGTACGGAGCATGGCGTGTATCAGCCTGGACGAATAGATGAACATGGTCGGGACGAATCGCAAGGGAGGCAATTTCCCAATCGTTTTCTTCGGCTACATCGTAGAGTACTTCTTCCAATCGGTTCGCCACTGCATTCTTGAGAACAGATGCCCGTCTTTTCGGGCACCATATGAAATGATACTTCACCGCGTGGACGGCGTGACGACCTCTGCGGTATGGTTCTCTGTTGATTGGCATCACTCAATCAACAGAGCCTCGTCAGTAGTGTTCCGGAGAGAATACCCGTTTTGAACTCGCATTCTCACTGCGAAGGAGTCCGTGTATCCCCCGGATGAATCCGGAGGGTTTACTGCTCCTTCGCGCATCCTCAATACTCTAACGCGCTTCTGAAAGGAAGGCGCTGTGAGGCATGTCCCGTGTAGCGACATCCTTCTGGGCAGGTGCTACTTCGCGGCGACCTTCTCCTGTGCCCGCTGCAGAGCCGCCCGCGCGTTGACGATGGCCCCGGTTTGGGAGAGGGTGCCGAAGCGGACGGTGCCGTTGCCGCCGGGACGCGTGACCATTTGATCTCGGTAGCGCGTGGCCGTATCGAGAATGATGGAGCGGACCTCCATCGCGGTGAGCGACGGGTAGTAGGCCATGATGAGGGCAGCCAGTCCGCTCACCATGGGGGCCGCCATGCTCGTGCCGTCGTTTCGTTCGTACTTGTCGTTGGGCACAGTAGAGTAGATGGCGTGGCCCGGGGCAAAGACCTCCACCCGCTCCGCGCCGTAATTGCTGAAGGGCGCGGCCAACTGCTTGCCCCCCTTCCAAGAGGAGGCGCCCACCTCGATCCAGCGCCGGGCCTGGCCACCGTCCGCGTAGTAGGGCGAAGGAAAATTGTCGGTCGAGTCCACGTTGGCCCCGTCGTTGCCCGCGGCGTGCACCATGAGGACGCCCATCGAATCGGCGTACTGTACGGCCGCGTCGACGACCTCCTTGTAGGGGGAATAGGATTTGCCGAAGCTCATGTTGATGACGTCGGCCCCGTTCTCGACGGCGTAGCGGATGG
>CAZRPQ010000346.1:0-3157 GCA_964601725.1 uncultured Salinivenus sp.
TCCAGACCGAGAAGTGGAAACGGATCAGTCGGCAGCACCGGGAGACGGCGGTGGGGAACGCATCGTGATGCGTGACGCGTGATGCGTGATAGCTCCCTGATACGATGGCGCTCGCACTCTTCACGCGTCACTCTTCACGCATCATGCGTCACTGCCCGTTTCCCTGATCTCACGAGGACGACCGGTTCTGGAGGCGCCTGCACTCAAAATCGCAGCGTAAACACCGTCCCCTCTCCTTCCGTGGAGCGGACGGACAGTTGTCCGCTGTGCAGGCGCATGATCTTGCGGGACAGGCTGAGCCCAATGCCGGAGCCGTCTTCTTTGGTCGTGAAGAAGGGGACGAAGATCTTTTCCTGCACGTCCTCGGGGATGCCCGGCCCATTGTCCTCCACTCGAATGACGGGACGGCTGCGCCGGTCGACGGAGGCCCGAAATTCAATCCGTCCCTGCTCGGTGTCGGGATCCTCCTCGAGGGCCTGAAGGGCATTGAGCGCCAGGTTGATGAGCAGTTGGTCCAGCAGGTCCGGATCCGCAGTCAGGGTCAGATCAGGCGGCTCGACGGAGACCGTGACGTCGAGGTCTTGTCCCTCGATCTGGGCGCGGAGCAGACTCCGGACGTTGTCGAGCGTGTCCTGGGCGTCGAGCACCTCAAACTCGGGCGACGGGATGTCCGTGAAGCTCCGGTAGGCGTCGACGAAGTTGATGAGGCTCTCGCTGCGGCGCTCGATCGTGTCGACGGCCTCGCGGGCGTCGGTCGCCTCGTCGGCAGAGATCGTCCCGTTGTCGCCGGGCGTCTCAAGGCGGCGGGACGCGGTGGAGGCCAGCGACGAGATGGGGGCGACGGAGTTCATGATCTCGTGGGTGAGGACGCTCGTCAGTTGCTGCCATGCCTCCATCTCTTTCTCCTCCAGCTCGTTGCGCAGGTCCTGGATCGACGCGAGGGCATGGGGCTCCCCCTGCAGCTGGAAGCGGCTCACCCGAACGGCCAGCTGGAGCGTCCGGTCTTCCTCCTCGACCCGCACCATGGCCTGCTCGCCGGAGTCGAGCGCGTGGAGCGCCTCGGCGAGGTCGTTGCTCACCCGCTCCAGGGCCTCCACGTGCCGGATGGGGCCGGTGCGGAGGAGCCGCCGGGCGGCCGTGTTCATCAGCTCCACCTCGCCGTCGGTCTTGTACGTGATGAGGGCCACGCCGAGGTGCTGCACCACCTGCTGCAGGTACTGCACCTGCCGCTCTTTTTCGGCCCGTAGGCGCCGAAACTCGGCGGTCACCTCCTCGAAGGCGTCGCGCAGGTCCTCGAAGACGGGCCCGCGGCCGTCGGTCGTAAACCGGCGCGTAAAGTCGGCGTACCGCACCGATTCGAGGAAGCGCGTGAGGTCGCGCGTCGTCTTCTCCGTGTAGCGGACCAGCGAGACAGCGACCGGAATGGCGCACGCGCCCACGAGCGCCCCCGGCAGGTAGAGCCGCAGCCCGACCCCCAGGTACGCCGCCCCACCCACGAGGGCCGCAATGGCCGTCACGCGGAGAGCCACCTGAATGCGAAAGCGCCTGTGCAGCATAGCTGCGTGTGGATGTATGGAAGTGTGGACGTGTGGATGTCTGAAAGCAAGGAAGATCGAAACCCCCACACTTCCACACCTCCACACTTCCACACCTACAAACCGTATTTCTCAATCCGGCGGTAGAGGGCGCGGCGGGAGATGCCGAGCTCCTCGGCGGCCTGGCTGACGTTGCCCCCGTGCTTGCTGAGCGCCTTGCGGACCGCCGTCTGCTCCAGGTCGTCGAGGTTGAGGGTGTCGAGCGAAGCGTCGTCGTCTGAGGACGAGTCGGGGGACGGGGCCGAAAACCGGAGGTCGCTGGGGGCAATCTCGGCCGACTCGCTGAGGATGACGGCCCGCTCGATCGTGTGCTTCAGCTCGCGCACGTTGCCGGGCCAATGGTAGCGCTCCAGGGCCGCTCGGGCCTCGGTCGTAAAGCCCGTCGTCGCGGCGTCGTACTTCTCCGCGTACTCGTCGAGGAAGTGGTGGGCCAGCCGAATCACGTCGTCGCCGCGCTCGCGGAGGGGCGGCAGTTCAATCTCGACCGTGTTGATGCGGAACAGGAGATCCTGCCGAAAGTCGCCCTCGTCCATCGCGTCGTAGATGGGCTGGTTCGTGGCGCAGACCAGCCGGATGTCGATGGGCCGCGCCTCTACGTCGCCGACACGGGTCACCTCCCGCCGCTGCAGCACCGTGAGCAGCTTCTTCTGCAGCTCCATCGGGATGTTGCCAATCTCGTCCAAAAACAGCGTGCCGCCATCGGCGGTCTCGAAGCGCCCGGCCCGGTCGGACTCGGCCCCGGTAAAGGCCCCCTCCACGTGCCCGAACAGTTCGCTCTCGAAGAGGGACGGACTGAGAGCGCCGAGGTCGGCGGTCACAAACGGTCCATCGGCACGGTCGGAGCGGCGGTGCACCGCGCGGGCCACCAGCTCCTTGCCGGTGCCGTTCTCGCCGAGGATCAGGACGTTCGCATCGGTGCCGGCGACCTTCTGGATGAGGTCGAACACCGACGTCATCGCTTCGCTCTGTCCGATGATGCCCTCAAATCCAGGCTCCTCCCCCTCGGCGCGCGTCTCGACCTCGGGCTCGTCCGCCTCCTCCGTTCCATTTGCCTCCGCCGCGGCCCGGGTCTGGTGCAGCTTGATGGCCGCCTGCACGCTGGCCACGAGCTCCGGATCGGTCCACGGCTTCACGATGAAGTCGGCCGCCCCCGCCTTCATGGCGCGCACGGCCTTTTCTACGTCGCCGTAGGCCGTGATCATGACGACCACCGCCTGGGGATCGATCTCCTGAATCTTGTCGAGCCACTCGAACCCCTCCCGCCCGCTGGAGGCGTCCTGCTGGAAGTTCATGTCCAGCAGGATCGTGTCGTACTCGTGCTCGCGGAGGAGCGACGGGATGGACGAGGGATCGGTGGCGGTGTGGACGGTATCGACGTGCTCTTTGAGCAACAGGCGGAGCGCCGTGAGCACGTCGCGGTTGTCATCGACCAAGAGGACCTGACCGTTCGAGTCGGGGGCGGACGAGGCGTCCGGAGGCATCGGATCGGCACTGCAAGGAAAAGGCTGCGGGCGATTGCGCACATCTCAATGTGCGGATCCGCACACTGATCCGCACTCGCC
>CAZRPQ010000347.1:0-3151 GCA_964601725.1 uncultured Salinivenus sp.
GAGGACCAGCCCGAGCCGCAGGTTTACTTCGCCCGCATGAAGCGCGACAACAAGGAAGGCGCTCCGGTGCTGGGCCAGCTCCCGTCGCCCCGTGAGCTGACGGTTCGCGAACTGAAGACCCTCGCGCAGGACGACGAGGCGCTCGTCATCGACACGCGGCTGGACCGGTCCGCCTTCATGGCCCACCACATTCCGGGTGCGCTCTACGCCCCGATGAACAACACCTTCAACACGGTGGTCGGATCGCTGGTGGAGGACCCGGCGACGCCGATCTATTTGATCGTGGACGAGGAGGACGTGGAGGAGGCGGTCCGCGACCTCGTGCGCATCGGGTACGACCACGTGGTGGGCTTTGCCGAGATCGAGACGCTCCAGCGCTACTTCCAGGACGAGGGCCCCGTCGACACGATTGAGGAGATCACGTTCGACGAGGTGGAGGCGCTGCGGCAGAATCCGGACACGGTCGTCGTGGACGTACGCTACCAATCGGAGTACGATGAGGACGGCCACGTGGACGGGGCGCTGAACGCCTCGTACACGCGGATGCCGGAGTACATCGAGGACCTGCCGTCCGACAAGACGATGCTGGTCCACTGCCGAACAGGTCGGCGGGCCGCTGCTGCGTCGGCGTTTCTCCGCCGTGCCGGGCGCGACGTGAAGTACGTGAACGATGACTTCGAGAACTACGCCGCCCCGCAGAAAGAGGGCGTCGCGGCGTAACCGGATTCCGGGGCCGGTCGGTGGGGGAGAACACATTCGCCCATCGGTCCGGCCATCTGTTCCCAAAACGGCCCCGCCCGTCGAGCCCCACAATTTTCCAATCTGCTGATCTGCTCATCTTTGTATGTATACGGCCTGGCTCGGCGCCCTGCTCGTTGGTCTCGTCCTCGGTCTGCTCGGCTCCGGCGGCTCCATTCTCACGGTACCGGTGCTCGTCTACCTCGTGGGCGAGCCCAACAAGCTCGCCATTGCCGAGTCGCTGGGCATCGTGACCCTCATCAGCCTCGTGGGCGCCCTGCCGTTTGCCTACAAGGGACAGGTCGACTGGCGGAGCGTGGGCCTCTTCGGGGTCCCGGGCATGGGCGGGGCCTACCTTGGGGCGTACCTGTCGAAGTTCATGTCGGGGACGGTCCAGCTGACCATCTTTGCGGCCGTGATGCTTCTGGCGGCGGTCATGATGTTTCGGCGAACGGTCCCCGAACCAGAAGAGGCAGAGATGCGGGCCTACTGGAAAGTCATGCTCGACGGGCTCGGCGTCGGCATCCTCACGGGGATCGTGGGGGTCGGCGGGGGCTTTCTGATCGTCCCGGCCCTGGTGCTGCTCGGCGGCCTGCCCATGCACCTCGCCATCGGGACGAGCCTGTGCATCATTGCCATCAAGAGCATCAGCGGCTTCGTGAAGTACATCGACGTGCTGGGCGAGGCCGGCTTCTCCATCCACTGGAACCTCGTGCTCATCTTCTCGCTCATCGGCATCGTGGGCAGCTTCGTGGGCGGGCGCATCGGGAGCTACGTCCCTCAGGCCCGCCTGAAGCGCGGCTTTGCGTTCTTCCTCGTCCTGATGGGCGTGGTCATTCTGGGGCAGAACGTGGCGGCCATGGTGGGGTGAGGGCGGGGGAGCGTGGGCGAAGGGGAGTGCGAGGGAAAAGACGAACAGGGGCGTGGGACAAAGGGGGGAAGACGCTACTGGGCGACCTGTCGGCAGGACTCGCGCCGATCTCCGGCCTCTATGCCTTGCTCGTCCCGCTGATCGTGAATGCCCTGCCCGGCACTTGCCTCTACTCGCCGTGGGACCGGAGTTCGCCAGTGTGCTCTGGAACCGACGGGTCGCTCATCGATGGAGTGTATGTGAAGTCTGTCGGTTACCCCCACCCCCTGTGCTCTCCATCCCGATCACCAGGACGTCCCCATGGCGTCTTCGTACCGTGTCGACCCCCAGCACGACCTGATTCTCGTTTGTCCCACCGGGGTCTTCTCCGAGACGGAGTTCATTTCCCTCCTCGAGTCCATCTACGACGATCCCGACCGGGAACCCCACTTTTCGGCGGTGTGGGACACCCGGTTCATCGGCGAACTCGCGATGGGGGTGCGGGTCATTTCCATGTATCGGACCTTCCTGGCCGAGAACGCCGATCGGGTGACCGAAGGAAAAATCGCCATCATTACGGGTTGGGACACCGCCCGGATGTTCGCCTCGATGCTCATTCGTCTCGTCGATCCCAGCGCGCCCACGTATCGGGTGGTCGACACCCGGGACGCGGCCGCGGCATGGATGGATCTGCCGACGGAGGCTCTTTCAGCCTTTCCGACGTCCCCCATCGAAGATCAGTACTCCCGGAAAGAGGCAGGCTGAGCGGCGGTTCCCCTCAGCGGCCCGAGAGGACCACAAGGACCGCGGGCCCTGATGGCAGTACGTGCGCGGGCCACGAGGGGATCACGAGAAAAAATCCTGGCGTCCGGCTGTCGGGATGCTCTCCGTTCGTTTGAGCCGGAAGGCGTTGCCCGTCACGAGCAGGCTGCTGCCGGTCATGATGACGACGGCGGCGATGGGGTGCAGCAGGCCCGCCACGGCGAGGCCGAGCCCGATGGCGTTGTAGCCGAACGTCCACCACAGATTCTGCCGGATGACGCGGTGGGTGCGTCGGGCGAGCTGGCGCAGCCAGGGTACGAGACGGAGGTCGGGGGGGTAGAGCGTCACGTCCGCCGCCTCCATCGACACCGACGCCCCCGACGACAGCGCGATGCCCACGTCCGCCTCCGCCAGCGCCGCCGCGTCGTTGATGCCGTCGCCCACCATGACGACCGGCCCGTGCTCGTCGCGCAGGGCCGCGAGGCGGTCCACCTTCTCGTCCGGCGCGAGCCCGGCCTCCGCGGGCACCCCGAGCCGCCCCGCCAGCCGACGGGCCGCGGAGGGCCGGTCGCCCGTGAGGACCGACACCGTGTCCGCCTCCGCCTGCACCGCCGACACCGCGTCCTCGGCGTGCGGCGCGAGTCGTTCCTCGATGCTGAGGAGCCCCACCACCGCGGCGTCGTCCACGACGTAGAGCGGCGTACGGCCCGCCTCGGTTTCCGCCGCAAACCGCTCGGTGAGGCGCTCCGGAGCGGCGACGCCCAGCGCGTCGAGCAGCCGCTCGTTGCCCACGCCGACCCG
>CAZRPQ010000348.1:0-3149 GCA_964601725.1 uncultured Salinivenus sp.
ATGAACGGCCTCGACTATCAGTCCTACTTCGAAATTCCGGTCTTCGAGCCGGAGGAGGCAGGCAAGCCGGCGACCACGCAGGTCTCGGCGTCCTCCCAGTCTCCCTCCCAGAGCCCCTCCGCGCAGGATTCGATGTCCACTGCCGACCCAACCCCCCCGGACGAGCCGACCTCCTCTAAGCATCCGGCCTCTGCGGAAGACCCAGCCTCGACGGATGAGCCGGCCGCTCCGCAGGAGCCCGCGTCCCCCGACCCGTCCTCGCCGCCGGAGACGTCAGAGCCGGAGCCGAGCGGACCCGAGCCGGAGCTTTCCCCCGACGCTCCTTCCGACGATTCCTTCGGGGACGCCACGGGGGACCGGACGACCGACGACCCGGCAGACGACGCGGACACGGTGCGGTGCGACGACTGCCGCAGCACCGTCAAGGCGTCGGCTTCCACCTGCCCCGCCTGCGGCGCCGATCTGGACTCGGGTTGGTTCTCGTGAGGGGGCCCGACTCGCGGAGGCACTCCTCGATGAGGTCCCGAGCGTGGCCTACGTCCTTGACCTCGCGCTCCAGGTACGTTCTGTATCGCTCGCGCGTCGTGTCGCCGCCGGGGCTGTCGTCGAGTGTGCCGACGGAGAGAGGTGCGGACAGTGTAGCGTTTTGCTGCGGGAAAGAACAACATATTCGACACGCGGAAGGAGGAGAAAACAGGGGAAGAGGGATGGATGTACGCAGACGAACCTGAGCCCCGTGCTTCCGTAGCTGCGTGCGGCATCCCTTCGTAGCCTGGCTGCACCGATCTCGCGCCCCCCGATGGAACTAATCCGCACCGTCGACGCGATGCAGGCCCACGCCGACGCGGCCCGCGCCGAGGGGCAGACCCTCGCGCTCGTGCCCACCCTTGGCGCCCTCCACGAGGGGCATCTCGCCCTCGTCCGCCGAGCCCTGGAGGAGGCCGACCACGTCACCGTCTCTGTCTTCGTCAACCCCACCCAGTTCGGGCCCGACGAGGACTACGACGACTATCCCCGCGACCTGGAGGGGGACCGAGAGACACTGGAGGCGCTCGACGTGGACGCCATGTTCGCGCCGTCGGTGGAGGAGATGTATCCCTACGTCGACGACGCGGCGCTACCGGGCCCCCTCGCGTGGGTGTCCGTGGAGCACCTCGATAAACACCTCTGTGGCGCCTACCGAGAGGGGCACTTCCGGGGCGTCACGACGGTGGTGACGAAGCTCTTCCACGCCTGCAAGCCCGACCTTGGCGTGTTCGGGAAGAAAGACGCGCAGCAGTACGTCATCCTCCAGCGGATGGTCGAGGATTTGCTCCTCGACATTGACATCATCGGCGTGCCCACGGTGCGAGAGCCCGACGGGCTGGCCCAGTCGTCCCGAAACGACTACCTCGATCCCGACGAGCGGGAGCAGGCGACCGTGCTCTACGAGGCCGTGAGCGCCGCCGAGACGGCGGTTGACGGGGGGGAACAGGAGGCGGACGCGGTTGTTCGAGCGATGGAAAATGCGCTCGCGGCGGCCCCGGACGCCGACGTGCAGTACGCGGAGGTCGTAGACGCCAACACGCTTCAACCGGTCGATCACCTCGCGTCCGGGCAAGAGATCCTCGCCGCGGTGGCGGTCTTCTTCGGCGACACAAGACTCATTGACAATACCTTCGTCCAGGTCCCGCGGCCCTGACGCGCACGGACGACGCTGCTTTGCCCTCCCGCTCAACCACGCGCCCGTTCATGGACATTGAGATGCTCAGAGCGAAGCTTCACCGTCTTCGGGTCACGGAGGCCGATCTTTACTACGAAGGGTCCATCACCGTCGACCAAGAGCTTCTCGACGCCGCCGGCATTCTTCCGTATGAGAAGGTGCAGGTGGTGAATGTCAACAACGGCAATCGCCTCGAAACCTACACCATTCCGGGCGAGTCGGGCGAGCGCACCGTGTGCCTCAACGGTCCGGCGGCCCGGCTCGCGGAAGCGGGGGACGAAGTGATCGTGATCGCCTACGCCGAGCTTACGCCTCAGGAAGCACGGCAGCATCACCCACGGGTGGTGCACGTCGACGAAAACAACGACGTGACGAAGACGCGCACCCTGGACGTGTCGACCGACAACGATGCTTTTCCCGCGCCGGAGGGAATGGAAGATGTGCTGATCGCGTAGGTCTTCGTGCTCGTGAGGCCGGCCCGTGGAGAGTTGATGACAGTGGGGGCGGTGTTGTCGCGAGGCGGTTCTCGCTCGGAGCGACTCCGCTGTTGAGAACGTCGCGCCTAGACTCCCTGCACAGCAAACAGTGGTGGGGCGCCGGCAATTTCTGTTATTGCAAATCAAATTCCTGCCGCGTCGACCCACCAAGCGGCATCCGGCTTGAGTGACTGGACGACGCAGTGGAGGAAGGCGAGGCATCGTCTCGTGCGAAGTCAGGCCGATCGGCCAGCGGCGGGGGGCGAACGTCGAGTCCACCGCACCTCTTTCCGAAGCGGGCCGGGCCCTCGCCGTGCCGGTCCAATTCCCATTCGAAATTCGTCGGTCGCGCTCGACAGGCAGGCAAGGGCATTGCTATTCTGGAGGTGTCGATTGCATCTCTCACAGTCACCCGTTTGCCATATGCCTGTACAGCACACCGCCGTCGTCGGGGCCGGGACGATGGGGAACGGCATCGCCCACGTCTTTGCCCTGCACGGCTACGACGTCACCCTCATCGACCTCGACGAAGACCTGCTCGAGGACGCCCACGCCACGATCGAGAGTAACCTGACCCGCCAAGTGGAGAAGGACGCGATTACGGCCGACGCGAAGACGGCCGCGCTCGACCGGCTCGCCCTCACCTCAGACACGGCCGAGGGCGTCCAGTCCGCCGACCTCGTCGTCGAGGCCGTGCCGGAGGAGCAGCCCCTCAAGGCCGACGTGTTCGGTGACCTCGATGCTCAGGCGCCGGACGACGCGATCCTCGCCTCGAACACCTCTTCGATCTCCATCACCTGGATCGCCGCACAGACCGAGCGGCCCGAGCAGGTCATCGGCATGCACTTCTTCAACCCCGTGCCCGTGATGACCCTCATCGAGGTGGTGCGGGGCCAGCGCACGAGCGATGCGACCTTTGACACCGTCGCCGAGGTGGCCGAGGACCTCGACAAGAATCCGGTGGCGGTGGA